>CALDOC010000325.1 GCA_937914675.1 uncultured Sulfurimonas sp. | reverse complement strand
TCTTCAAGAGGCGCGGCGGGATTGACGACTTTTACTATCAAAATCGAGAAACCATAAAGCACGATAAGCGGACCAGCCATAAGAAGTTGCGTTAAAACGTCGGGAGGAGTCAAAAGCGCCGCGACTATGAAAATAATCACTATGGCGTATTTGAAAAATTCAGTCATTTGTCTATCGTCGACAAGACCTAAAAGCGCCAAAAAGTACGCGAAGACTGGAAGTTCAAACGCGATGCCAAAGCCAAATAATATTTTTGTGAAAAACCCCACGTAATCTTCTATGTTTATAAGAGGAGTAAATTTAAAACTACCAAAGGTGATGAGAAAATCAAAACCAAAAGGCGTCACTACGTAGTAGGCGAAGAGCACGCCAATAAGGAACATGACGGTTCCCCCTACTATAAAAGGGATAATCATCTTTTTTTCATTGGCGTAGAGACCCGGCGCGACAAAAAGCCAAATTTGTGAGAGAATAATTGGAAGAGACCCGATAATCGCCGCGAAGAAAGAGACTTTGAGCGCTACGAAAAACGCTCCTCCAACTTGGGAAGTCGTTATCATTCCATCCGCCGCGTGCAGCGATTTTTTGCCGACTTCTATTAAGGCGGCGTTGAGTGGTTCAACCATCCAGTTTAAGATAGGTTCATGAAAGAAGAACATAACAAAAAACATAACAAAAAGGCTAATCACTGAAATAGCCAATCTTTTTCTAAGTTCTACCAAGTGTGGTCTTAATTCATCAAACATTTATACCGTCTTCTTTTGTTTTTTTCTTAAAGGTCACTTCTTCGGGTTTTTGAGCCGCTTTGGCGACGAGAGGTTTTTCGTCGTCATCGCCCAACAAGTCATCGCTTAAGTAGGAAGAAATCGTTCCTTTCACATCGCTAGCTTTATGCAAGCCCTCACTTGCGTTTAGGAGTTCTTGTTTGTAAGCGAGAGCCTCTTTTTTTATGTCGCTAACGTTCATCTCTTCTTCTATGGAACTTTTTACCGTTCCTATGGTGTTTTTAACGTTTCTAAAAAATTTAGCGATGTCAACCATAGCGCTAGGCAACTTATCCGGACCTAAAAAAAGAACCGCGATAACCGCGATAATTAGTATTTCAGTGAAACCCATACCAAACATATGAAACCTTTAAAATTTATATTTTAGACGCGGATTTTATCTAAAATAACATCAAGAAGATATAAAAAGCGTTATCTCATCGGCTAAAAGATAATCATAGTTATAAAAAACGTTATCTTTCATATAAACTTTTTTCTCATCCTCCAAGAGTTTGGCTCTTTTTAACTCTTGGGCGTTGAGTATTTTTTTCTCCACGCCAACGCAGGAACGCAAACCTAAAAAAATTTGTTCTATTTTTTTGTCCTCTTCATTGAGTGTTTCAACTCTTATCTCTAAAGGATTTTTTACGTACTCTTCGACTATGGTAGAAGGGTAGAATCGCTCTAGATTTAGCTTGCCAACCGCTCCGCATCCAACGCCCATATAATCTTTATATTTCCAATATCCAAGATTGTGACTCGATTGATACTCTCCAAAATTGCTTATTTCATATTGACTAAAACCTTTCGCTTGTATGGTTTTAAATATCCAAGAAGTAAGTGAAAGTCGTTCTTTTGACATGTGAGGTTTTTTCTCAAACGCGGTGCCTTCTTCTATGGTCAGAGCGTAGGCGCTTATGTGATTGATTGGAAGCTCAAACGCGCTTTTTACATCATGTGCTAAAAGTTCTTTCGTGTCTCCAAGAGTGGCGTAAATAAGGTCAAGCGATAGATTTTCAAAGCCAACTTCACTCGCGTCCAAAATCGCGTTTTTCGCTTGTTCCGGAGTGTGAGCGCGGTTCAAAATCTTTAGCTTTTGCGGATTGAAACTTTGAACGCCAAAACTAATGCGATTGACTCCAAGTTCTCTCATTCCTTTGAGCCACTCTTTCGTCGCGCTGTTGGGATTCGCTTCGCTAGTGATTTCAATGTTTTTTTTGAGATATGGTTTCAAATAATCAAATATGGGTTTGTAGAGTTGGGGAGAAACGGTCGAGGGAGTTCCTCCTCCTATGAAAACGGTTTCGACGCTCTCGCTTGAGGCGTTAAACCTTTTTAGCTCATGAACGAGTTGCGTCATCAGCGCTTTCATATACTCCTCTTTGAGGTGAAACTTGTCGACGTAAGAGTTGAAGGCGCAGTATGAGCATTTTGAGTCGCAAAATGGGATATGAAGGTACAACAACATCTATCGCGCAAAGCTCCCAAACAAAACAAAGGTGAAAGTTCCAAAGAAAAATATTGAGATAACGGCGTAAAGCCAAATCACCCATTGATGGAAACCGGCGATTTCTCTCATCGTGTCGACCCTCTTTTGAACGTCCTCGACGTTGGCCTCGACTTCAAGTAGTTGTTTTTTGTACCCTTTGTAAATAAAATACGTCGAGTATCCGCCCGCCAAAATCGAGATGACGAGACTGAGGGGGAAGACCATTCCTATGGTAACGGAAGCGATAAATAGCACAAGCGCCGGTACGTATTGTTTGCGATAAAGCAAAAAGAAAAAACTACCAAAAAACGCCCACCAACTCCAATGCCATTTCATGGCGTCAACGCCGTTTACGTTAAATTTTGAAAAAGCATGCCGATACCACAACGTTTTTTCCGGTTTGTCAATAAAAGCTTCAATCATCTTATCGGAGTATTCATGCTCAACTTGCTTTGTCATTTCGTCGCCTTGTTTTGGAGTGTTTTTCATGTATTATAGCGTTAAATTATCTTACTTTAATCACATCTTATGTATAATCGCCTCAATTATAATACAGGTATTTAAATGAGCAAAAAAGATTTATATCGCCCAAACGTGGCGATGATCATCGTTTCCAACGATTATCCAGAAAAAAAAGAGATTTTTATAGCGCAACGTAATGATTTGACTGATATTTGGCAGTTTCCTCAAGGTGGGATTGACGAAGGAGAGGAGGTCGAAGAAGCCCTTTTTCGTGAGATGAAGGAGGAAATAGGAACGAAAAAAGCTAAAATAATCGCTGAATTCCCTGAGTGGATCTCTTACGATTTCCCTCCTAAAATAGCTTTGAACATGAAGCCTTACATAGGACAGACGCAGAGGTACTTTTTGGTGAAACTAAAAAAGAGCGCGGTTATAGAACTCGCTACCAAGCATCCTGAATTTATCGATTATAAATTCGTTAGCGTTGACGAGGCGCTAAATCAAACGGCGCATTTCAAACAACACGTTTACGAAAAAGTTATAAATTATTTTAAAAATGAAGGATTTCTTTAGATGTTAGTAGTTCAAAAATTTGGTGGAACGAGCGTTGGAGATTTACAACGCATACAAAACGTGGCGAATCGCGTGAGCGCGACTAAAAAAGATGGTCATGACGTTGTTGTCGTCGTCTCCGCCATGAGCGGTGAGACAAATAAGCTTGTTGCGTACGCGGAGCATTTTTCTGTCAACCCGGCTAAAGCCGAAATGGATATGCTTTTAAGCGCTGGCGAGAGAGTGACAGCTTCGCTTCTCGCAATCGCGCTTAGCGAGATGGGCTTTGACTCAGTCGCCATGACTGGAAGAAAGGCTGGAATCGTAACGGATAGCGACCATACGAAAGCTCGCATAGAGAACATCAACCCTCAAAACATGCAAGACGCAATCAAGATGGGCAAGATAGTGGTCGTTGCCGGTTTTCAAGGCGTAAACGACAATGGAGACGTTACAACTCTTGGACGCGGTGGAAGCGACTTGAGCGCCGTGGCCATCGCCGGAGCGCTAAAAGCCGATCTTTGCGAGATTTATACGGACGTAAGCGGGATTTACACAACCGATCCGCGAATAGAGCCAAAAGCGAAAAAACTTGATAGAATTTCCTATGACGAGATGTTGGAGTTAGCTTCGCTAGGAGCTAAAGTGCTACAAAATCGTTCAGTGGAGATGGCAAAGAAGTTAAACGTAAATTTAGTCACGAGATCAAGCTTTTCTAACGAAGAGGGAACATTAATAACCAAGGAAGAAAACATTATGGAAGCACCATTAGTAAGCGGAATCGCATTAGACAAAAATCAAGCTCGCATCTCTTTGATGGGTGTGAAAGACAGACCAGGAATCGCGTCGGATATTTTCAACAAATTGGCCGACGCGGGAGTGAACGTCGACATGATTATTCAAAACAAAGCGCATGACGAGACTACAAATATTGACTTTACCGTTCCCGTTAGCGATTTGCATGACGCTAAAGCCGTTGTCGATGGTTTTGTAACGAGAGGAGAGGTTAAAGCCGACTCGTACAACAAAGACATTTGTAAAGTTTCCGTCGTTGGCGTCGGTATGAAGTCTCATGTTGGCGTAGCGGCAAAGGCTTTTTCCGCAATGGCTCAAAAAAATATAAACATTAACATGATTTCAACTTCTGAAATAAAAATATCCATGGTTATCGACGAAGAGTACGCAGAGTTGGCAGTTAGAAGTTTACATGCAATTTATGAGTTGGACAAGTAAAAACTTATGCCAGAATTCGCGCAGTGGACTTTAGACGCCATAAGAAAAGAGGGAGGTAGCCTTAGTTGGCTCGAAGAGCAACGTTTTGATTGGACGACCGCCACGTCTTACGCGTTAAAACAGATACTCTCTGGAAAAACCATTATAATCATTACTGATGACAAACGTAAGTGGTTTGAGGGTTACGTAATTCATTCCATCAATAGCGTTCTTCTCGAACGCCCTCCCGTCGCCATCATTAGCATTGATAGCATATATCCGCATTTCAATAGCATCAGTGGCGGCGAAATGATCGACATGGTTGACGACATGATTTCTCAATCCTACAAAAACGATTACTTTTTTTGGTATATTGGCAAAGGCGACGATAAGCGCAGCGATATTGCCAAAAGACAAGATAATAGTTATATCTGGATTTTTGATGAAGAGTTCAACAACGCCTTTCCTTTAAAATCATATGACTCGTCTCTTGACATTAAGCTCTTGCAACTCTATAAACTCTTGAATTCGTCGCTCAACGCCACCATGTTTGGAGAGGTTGATGCAAGTTCATGAGAAACAAAAGGGTCACATTTTAATATCCACCGATTTAAACTCTGAGCTTGAGCGATTGGAAGAGGATTTAAAACCGTATCGAATCGTGAAATTTGTTGAAGAGAGTTTTAAGATAGAACATGCAAAAGCCGTTTTGTCCGAAGCTTACATCAGCGAATCGCAAACAAAATACATAATATTGGCGGCGTTGGAATTTACCGACATTGCGCAAAACTCTCTTTTAAAACTTCTTGAAGAACCTCCTAGAAATATTGAGTTTATTATCATCTCGCCTACAAAATCAAATCTTTTACCTACCATTCGTTCTCGTTTGCCAATATTAAAAGTAAACGCCAGCCATGTAAAAGTGGAAGTTGCTTTAAACTTGGCTCGCATTGATTATGGGCAAGCGTTTTCATTTTTAAAAGAGAATATGAGAGTCAAAAAAAATGACGCGAAAGATTTGGTAGAAGCGCTTTTTTATAAGGCGACCGTCGTTGATAGGCTGATTTTGACTCCAGTGCAATTGGATAATTTTGACAAAGCTTACAGGTTGTTGGACTTAAACGCAAGACCTCAAAGCGTTTTAGCCATGCTTATTATGAGTTTTGCGAGGGACAAATAGTTTGCAAGTTCAAAAGCTTTCCAATTCAATAGATATCAAAAACTATTTGCGCTCGCTTGGAGTGGACGCGGGCGGAGTCAAAATTTTGGCTTCCAAAGCTTCCCATCACGTCATTTACATAAAAGAGCTTCATGTTGGGGCGGCAAATATCTTAAAACAAGACGCGCTATCCATTGGCGCCGATTTGGCGGTGCCTCGTGGGACGGTAATCGCTTTGACTCCTAAAGTGGATTGCATTTTAATCGCGACGCAAAGAGAGCTTGAGATATTGAGTCGAAAAGAGTTGGCTCAACCTTTTGGTTTAAAAGAGTTGGCTTATGAGTTGCAAAAAATATGCAAGATAAAAAAGCCTGACGCCGTACGGATAATGGGAGTCATAAACGCCAACGACGATAGCTTTTTTAGTGGAAGCAGATTCAAAGGTTCAAACGCCATAAAAAGAGTGGAGAGGATGATAGAAGAGGGCGCGGACATCATAGACATAGGTGGAGTTTCCTCTCGACCAAACGCCCCTGTAGTGAGCGCGCAAGATGAGTTGGAACGGGTGAAACCCATACTTGCGTCGATAAAAGAAGCGAAACTTTACGAAAGAGTCAAATTTAGCATAGATAGTTACGAACCTATCGTTATTTCAGAGGCCATGGAATCGGGCTTTAAAATTGTGAACGACATCACAGGATTGGCAAATGACGAGGTTTGCAAGCTAGCCGCCGAGTACGACGCGACAGTCGTAATCATGCATATGCAAGGAACGCCGCAAACTATGCAAAACAATCCAACCTATAACAGCGTTTTAAACGACGTTTACGCTTTTTTGCAAGAGAGGACGCAGAAAGCTCAATCGTTTGGGATTAACGACGTTGTGCTGGACGTGGGGATTGGTTTTGGAAAAACTTTAAAAGACAATCTGCGTTTGATTAAGCATTTGGAACATTTTCAAACTCTTGGCAAACCGCTACTTGTGGGAGCCTCAAGAAAATCTATGATTGCAAACATATCTCCTTGCGATATAAGCGAGAGATTGGCTGGAACTTTGGCGTTGCATTTGGAAGCTCTTAAAGGCGGAGCTTCGATAATCAGAGCGCATGACGTCTATGAACATAAACAAGCCATTCTCGTACATGAAGCTTTTTTAGAGATTTAAGGTAAACCTAAAGCATTATTCCTTTTATCATAAAGAAGAGTAAACCCGCCAAAATGGCTGCTGCGGGTACGGTTATGAGCCAGGCCGCGATTATTTTCTTAACCGCGTCGCGTTTTACGTATTGAATTTTTTTAGTCTGCTTGAGATGCCTCTTAGCTGATTTTATGAGTTTTTCTTCGCTCTCTTTGAGTTTGTAGAGTTCAACGACTCTCTCATAATCCCCTTGAGATTTTTTCTCTTTTTCTTCAAGAGCGGCGAGTTGCGCGTTATAAGCGTGTAGAGTGCTTCTCTCATCCGCAATCATTGTCTCCTCTTCTTGGATAACGCTCTTTGCGTCGTTTAAGTGCAGATATTCTCTTAAAAAACCAACGCCAAAAACGCCACCAATCGCTATATGAGTTGAACTTACGGGAAGACCAAGTTGAGAAGCTATAATAACCGTAATCGAAGCCGCCATGGCGATGGAAAAAGCTCTTACCTGATCTAATTCCGTTATTTCCGAGCCAACCGTTTTTATAAGTTTTGGACCATAAAGCGCCAGACCAAGAGCAATGCCCAAAGCGCCAACGCCCATAACCCAAATGGGGATGCTGGCGCTAGAGGAGACTCCGCCATTGACGACGGCGTCATTGATGGCGGCTAATGGGCCCACGGCGTTTGCAACGTCGTTTGCGCCATGCGCAAAACTTAAAAGCGCGGCTGAAAATATAAGAGGCGCGGTAAAAAGAGCGTTGACCGATTCTCTGGAATTTTCAAGCGAACTTGAATTGGAAACGAGTTTACTTTTTGTGATGGCGTAAACCATAAACGCGACAATGGCGCCTAACGTAAGAGCTGTCGTTAAGGATGGCTTTTTTGTCATTTCCATTGAAACAAAAGGAATCATATTTAAAGCGTCAATGACTTGTGGCCATATTTTTGTAAGGCCTTTGAGCGTTAAGTAGGTTACAAACGCCCAAGACATAATGGCTACAAAAAAAGGCACCCATTGTTTAGCGGCTTCTATTTTATCTTCTTTAAATACAATGGATTTTTTTATAGCGTATAAAAAGAGAGCGGCGATAATGCCGCCAAGAACGGGAGAAATAATCCATGAAGCCGCAATTTTCGCCA
The DNA here is from genome assembly GCA_937914675.1 of uncultured Sulfurimonas sp. Classification (GTDB taxonomy): domain Bacteria; phylum Campylobacterota; class Campylobacteria; order Campylobacterales; family Sulfurimonadaceae; genus Sulfurimonas. The sequence goes on along the minus strand of CALDOC010000325.1, from coordinate 7,857 downwards.
TAGTTCCCCATGATACGATGTTGAATCCCGCCGCCGCAATTCCAGCGCCCATCACTCCACCAACGATAGAGTGAGTCGTAGAGACGGGAGCTCGCATCATAGTCGCAAAGTTTAGCCAAAGAGCGGCGGCTAAAAGAGCGGCCATCATAGCCCAGATAAATAAGTCAGGTTGTCCACCAAAAGCGGATATGTCAATAATGCCTTTTTTGATCGTTTTAACTACGTCGCCACCGGCTATCAGAGCTCCACCGGCTTCAAAAATAGCGGCGATTATTATAGCCATCGTCATAGTCATGGCTTTGGAGCCAACGGCGGGACCAACGTTGTTGGCAACGTCGTTGGCTCCAATGTTCATCGCCATATAAGCGCCTATGAGGGCGGCGACGGCGAGAAACATATTGTTAGGCACTCCACCATTGCTTAAAAAACTAAAAGTAAGAACGCCAATCATAAAAAATATGGAAAAACCCAATCTTGTAAAATCCGTACCACTTTTTTTAAGCGCCGCTTCTTCGAGTTTTTTCATAGTCTGAATTTCCATATTTTCCCCATGTAAGTAAGTGTCAAATAATAAGTTAAGTTTACTTTATATAAGCTTTTTTTATCTCTTGTCTCTCTAAAGGTCTATCTCCGCCATTTCCGCCACTTGTCGCTACGTTGTTTAATTTGTTGAGAGTAGTTAGTGATTCTGGAGTAATTTGCCCGAAAATCGTATGATGACCATTCAACCAAGGAGTTGGGGCGGTAGTTATGAAAAATTGACTACCATTTGTGCCTCTTCCGGCGTTTGCCATCGCTAAGACGCCAACTTTGTCAAACACTTTATTTTTGAACTCGTCTTTAAAAGGTTTTTGCCAGATGCTCTCACCGCCACGACCGCTTTCAGTCGGGTCTCCGCCTTGAATCATAAAGTTATTGATAATTCTATGAAACGCGATGCCATTGTAGTAGCCTTTTTTTACGTGAGTCGTAAAGTTTTCCACCGCTAAGGGCGCTACTTCGGGGTAGAGTTCAAGTTCTATTTTTCCTTGAGTCGTTTCCAAGACTACATGCGGATTGGCCGCTAGTAAGTTTGCCGAGAGGGCGAGTAAAAGTATAAAGATTCTTCTTTTCATTTTGTTCCTTTGTTAATAATTATTTTTCTTCAAAATCCAAACATACCGAATTTATGCAGTATCTTTGTCCCGTTGGTTCTGGTCCATCCGGAAACAGATGACCCAGGTGAGCGTCGCAGTTTGCGCATCTGACTTCAACGCGAATCATTCCATGACTCATGTCCCTTATTTCAGTAATCGCGTCTTCAACGCTTTCGTAATAACTTGGCCAACCGGTTCCCGAGTCAAACTTTGTATCGGACTCAAACAAAGGCGCGTCGCAACAGACGCATCTGTAAAGACCATCGCCTTTATAGTCATAAAATTTTCCAGAAAATGGAGCTTCCGTGCCATGTTGGCGCGCTACGTAAAAAGCTTCAGAACCTAATTGCTCTTTCCACTCTTTGTCGGTTTTAGTTATTTTCATATGTATCCTTTAATTCATTTATAGCTTGACACTCTTGTTCATAAATAATTGAAACGCTTCTTTTAGCCAAATTAACGGCATAATTAAGTTTAGATAGGTCAGTGGAGCAAATATCTAGCAGTACTATGTGTTTGACGTCTAGTGAAATTATATCGTCGTAAGTCGACAACATGACCGAGTCCATTTTTTGATCGACTAAATTTTGAGAACTATCTAGCAAAAGAGGTTTATGGTTTATATAAAACGTCATATCTTCATGAAGATTTTCTTTAGTCGCGTGACTGCTGACAACCATAATCTCTTTTGCCGGAACGCTTTTCAAAAGTTTTGAAACGGTTTGCAGCGCCTTTGCGTATTGATTCGCATTGTAAAAACTTACTGTTTTTGACTCTTCTAGGAATGTTTTCCTATAGACGTGACGGGGGTCTTTGATTACGCTGTTGACAAGAAGAAGGTCTCTATCGTTTTGAATGTGTAAAAGATAATTTATAAATTCATCGGTATATAAATTGGAGTCGTCACACAAAACGAGTTCCGCTAAATGAAATTTTTTTGTCATAAGTATGTCATCAATAAAGAGCTCATCCTTTATAGGCTCTTTTTTTAGCTTTTGAAGATGCATATTTACTAGTTCCATGGGCGTCAGAACAAAGATGGAGGTCAAGTCTATCTCGACGATAGCGTGCTCTATGATTTCCAATAGTTTCTTTTTTAGGATGTCACAAGCCAATCGGCTAGGTTTAATGATGAGTATTTTTTTATCTTTATGCTTTAGTTTTTCTAATATGGCTTTTAGGAGTAGGGTATTGCTCACTCCGCTAGCCTCTTTAGCTTGTAATATTTCAAATCCGAATATTTCATCGTCAATGAAATTCATCTGCTCTTGGGTGCATAATTTTAGAGACGAGTCTTCACATAAAATAGCGTACTGAATGAGTAAATTGCCTAAAATCTCATCTTGAGACGGTAAACTTGATTTTGATAGTTCAGAATATTCCAATTTTTCAATAATCTCTTCTATGCTAGAGTCGTTAAATATAATCCTATTTCTTGGAAGCAACTCTTTGAACGATTCATTTAGGTGTTCATACTGGTCAATATTTATATTTTCCATCAATAAATAGTTAAAAATTGGCACGCTGTCATGATGCGTGATTTCATTGAATTTTTGATTGATTATCGTTTGTCGATTTTGATAAGACAGCGTGTCTATTGAGTTGTTTTGCTTCTCCGCTTTTTCTATTGTAGAATTTTTAAGATCGTCATACGACCACTCTTTTTTTTCAAAAAGATAAATACCACGGGATAGGTCTAGTAGCATTAGAGGAATGTTATAACTATTCGCATGATGGTATATGTTTACATTGTTATAGAGGAAAAGAGAGTTTTCAGAAGCGACTATTTTTAATTTTTTTACAAGGATAGAATCTGGCATTACGAGCGGTTTATTGGATTTTGCGAAGAGTGAGTTAAAAAAAGATAATTTCATATGCTTGCATAAAATATTGCCACTTTAAAGTGACAATATATAAAGATTATTCACCAGCCGCAACGCGGTCTTTAAGACCTTTGCCAGCTTTGAATTTTGGAACCATTTTATCTTCAGTAGTATAAGTTTTATCAGTACCTGGCACTTTACCACTTTTACCTTTTTGTTCAGCAGCTACAAAACTACCAAAACCAACTAAAGAAACGTCTTCTTTTTTAACTAGCGCCGTAGTAACAGCCTCAGTAAAAGCTTTTATAGCCGCTTCCGCTTCTATTTTAGTTTTGTAATCGCCACTTGCTTGTACTAATTCTACGAATTCCGCTTTATTCATAAATACACCCTTAAATTAAAATATTTCCGAACCCTCCGTATATAAGTCATACACATGAAAATAGTTCAGCTAAACGTACTTTATAGTTTATTTGCTTAATTTTTTCTTCTTTTTAGTTAAATAGACGATAAAATTCAGTTTTTTTGTTGCTTTTAGTCCATATTTAGCCACTTTGAAGAGATTGCAGGAAGAAACCCTCAATCTTTTTCTTACTATTAAGAATGATATTATTTTTATTCTTTGGTATTTATCTGAGTGTATAGACAAAAAAACTTCATCTAAACCTGCTCTTTCTTTATGGGTTAGCGCACTCATATACTTATCACTTTAGTTTATTTATTTTCTAAAAATTCTTGTTGTTTAATCATTGTTAACAGTATTATATCATTATGCGTAGGTTATATGCAACAATAACTCGCTAAAACATTCTACAGAGTTATTGTTTGATTTGTAGGGATCAAGGTGATTTTGTTGTGATTTATTTCAAGAAAAAACGGAGCGTATTTTTCCATTTTAGTCTTAAACGTTATTTCAGTCTCATCATTAATTGTAAAGATGATTGCATTTGAAGCGTTAAATGGTTTTTGTATGGATATTTTAGCGCTTTTGTAGGAGTTCAAGATGGACGATTTTTCATCTTCTAAGGTTGTGATTTTCAAGTTTAGCTCTGCAACTTGAGATACGTTATGCTTTGTAGCGTCTTTGAGTTCATAATTCAAATTTTCCAAGTCTTCTCTAATTAGCTCTAGTTTAGAGTTTAAGATAGGTATGTCTTTATAATTTATTTTAAATTGACTATCTTTGCCTGTAACTATATCTATACTGATGGAGTTAGACGCGTAAACCATTAGGTTGTTAGTAACTTCTTTTATCTCAACGTCCTGCGCATAAACGGAACCACCTTTGCATGTTTGAATATTTACTTTAGTGGCATGAACCTCTCCTCCATCAAGAACGGCAATTTTGGCTTTATGACACCTTAACGAACCTTTGTGAATATTGATTATTCCATATCTTGCAAATTGCGTTGAATCTTTTTGAGTGCTTCCATCAACTTGGAGAGTGGTTGCTTCGATTATGCTACCGCTACCTACGTCGCCTCTTATCAGAACGCTTTGTGAAATTAACTCTTCGGCGACATTTACGGATTCTCTTATCTTTGTAGGGCTATCTTGAATTTCATTCATCGCTTTTCCTAATATTTGAGTAAATCGCTATAATCATATTTGGAAAAGTCTAGGTAGAGTTTGCCATTTTGTTTAATGATTCTTATGTCGCTATCATATACCGCCATAAACCTTTTTTTAATGGCTTTTTTTTGATATATCTCTACGTCTAACGTTTTGAGATACTCTTTTAGCTCAATAAATTTGGGAGTCTCTTCTTTTTTAATAGCGATTTGTTTTTCTAGAGTTTCCACTTCATGGATCGTGCTTGTTTTTTTCGCGTTAAGTTGAATGTTTATAAGCTCTAATACGTTTTTAAGTTGTTCATCTTTGGCGTTATAAACCTGTTCTATTTTACTCATTTCATCTCTTAACATCTGTTCTTTATCATTTATTAAGCGGTCTATTTTCTCTTCAAGTTGAATTATTTTGGACTTTAGTTGTAAATTTTCTCTTTGGTAAAGTCCAAGGACCATGGCTACGGTTGTTTTTTGTTTGACGACAGTGGCTGGAGTTAATTGCGTTTTAGCTTTTTCTTCATGTATTTCACTCTGCTTTTGAGTGTCTATGGAACTTTTAGTTACAATAATATAAGTAGTCCCATTTTCAATGATATAGTTTAATTTTTTAGCGCGAAGCTTGGAGTTAATCATCTCTTTAGACATTTTAAAATGTTTTGAGTACTCCTCAAGCGTTAATCTCATCTTTTTTATCCTATTGAATTAAAATTTATGTTAGGCGGATTAATAATCCCTGCGTTTCTGAGCCATACCAATCGACCACGCTTTTCATTGCCATGTTTATCTTCAAACATATAATAATTTGAGTATTTAAATCCTCTTTGCGTCAGAAGCGTCTCAAAATCTTTGTGCAAAATTAAAAATAATTTAAGATTTTCATAAGCGGCTTCAGACACCATGACGGTCGAAATAGTAAAGTTTTTTAACTCTAAGAATCGAGAACAATCGTTTAAACCATCGCCTATGTAATTTTTATTTCCTAAAATATCGACAAACTCATTCACTTGACCGGTGTGAACGGCTATGCGAATTCCCTCAAAATATGGATACCTCTTAGAAATATGGTCTGAGAAATGGTTAAAACTTAGACCTAAAATAGCTCCATAACCTTTGATTCTAGGATTTAAAATACAATAAAACCCATCACCCGTAGATATAAGACCAAGTAACATAGTATTTAAAGAAATATTTGAATCCGATAATAGCTTCTCAATCATTTTTCTATAACTTTTTGTTAAGAAGTTGATAATCTCTAACTGCTGGGGTGAAGTTAGCATAGAAAAATTTATAATATCAACAAGAACGATATCGGTTACAATATCGACGTTTTTATTCTTTATCATATATTTGAATAGAGCCTTTTTATCTTTGTACTAATGTTATCATAATTAGTTTGTAAAAATTATAAAATAAAAATTTGAATTCTAAAAATCTGATGATTCCAATGCATGTAAACATATCCTAAGAATCATGCAAAGAGAGCGATGAAATCGGAAAATATGAGTTTTTACTCAATAAATTTAAATAATATTATGCTCTAAGGAGTTATTTTATATAATGACGGCATATAAAATAATAGAGGAAGTGCTTATGAGTAAAGGAATTTTAGATATTGTAAAACCAGGAGTTCTTTTTGGCGATGACGTCCAAAAAGCGTATGCGCATGCTAAAGAGGTCGGGTTTGCCATTCCTGCCGTAAACGTAGTAAATACGGATTCTATAAACGCCGTTTTAGAAGCGGCGGCAAAAGTTAAATCTCCCGTTATCATTCAGTTTAGCAATGGTGGTTCGTCATTCTACGCTGGAAAAAGTCTTTCAAACGAAAATGAAAAATCCGCGATCGTTGGCGCGATCGCGGGTGCGATTCACACTCACATGATGGCGGAAGCTTATGGCGTCGCCGTAATCTTGCATACAGACCATGCGGCAAAGAAACTTCTCCCTTGGATTGACGCTCTTTTGGATAGTAGCGAGATTCATTATAAGACTCACGGCAAACCACTCTTCTCCTCTCATATGTTGGACCTTTCGGAAGAACCTATCGCAGAAAACATTGCTACGTGTAAAGCTTACTTGGAGCGCATGAGCAAGATTGGCATTAGCATAGAGATAGAGCTTGGCGTAACGGGAGGTGAAGAAGACGGAGTGGATAACACAAACATTGACAACTCGCTTCTTTACACTCAACCTCAAGAGGTTGCGTTTGCATATAAAGAGTTAAGCGAAGTTTCACCAAACTTTACGATTGCGGCTTCATTTGGAAACGTTCATGGCGTTTACAAACCAGGAAACGTTCAACTCACGCCTAAAATATTGCGTAACTCTCAAGAGTATATTGCAAAAGAGTTTAAGACTTCGGCTAAACCCGTAAATTTTGTCTTTCACGGCGGTTCAGGTTCTTTACCTTCTGAAATCAGTGAAGCCATTGGTTATGGCGTCGTTAAGATGAACATTGACACGGACACTCAGTGGGCTACATGGGATGGAGTGAGAAACTACGTTGCGGCGAATCATGATTATCTACAAGCGCAGATAGGAAATCCAGACGGTGAAGACAAACCAAACAAAAAGTACTACGACCCTAGAAAATGGCTTCGCGCCGGGCAAGAAAGTTTAGTCGATCGCATTGTGCAAGCCTTTAGAGACTTGAACGCTTTGAACAGAAACTAAGCGTTGTTCTCTTTGTAAATATCCTTAACGCATGACGCGTTAGGGTTCCTTGCGTAATAACTATTTAACAGTTGATTGAGTCTATTATGATTGAATCGCCAAAATAGCGCGCCGTCAAACTCTTTATCTTCTTGTACGAGAAAAAACAACTCTTTAGTCGTTAAATCACCTCGCTTTTCTTCTATTACTTTGAGAATTAGTCGCATTAACTCGATTTGCGCTTCTTGCGTTTTGTCATCGTCCGCGAGTTGCTTGGTCGGTAAAAAAGCGTATATCTTCCATACGCCTAAGATTAAAAATATAATAAACGCCGTCATCATCCATGTAGAGAGACTAATTTGCATAATCATCCTTTTGAACGCACACCTTGTTTTTACCGCTTTCTTTAGCTTCATACATCGCGTCATCCGCTTTTTTTATAACGGTTTCAATACTGGCGTCATTTTTAATATCCACTTGCCCAACTCCAAAACTCGCTGTGAATTTAATTTCTTGAGAGATATTTAATTTGACGCTTGAATTTTCAATTTCAGCTCTAATTTTTTCGGCTATGACAGTGGCCCCGGATAGATTGGTCTCTGGCAATAATAAAATAAATTCTTCTCCTCCAAATCTACAAACTATATCGCTTTTTCTACTGAACTTTGAGAGCGTTTGGGC
>CALDOC010000324.1 GCA_937914675.1 uncultured Sulfurimonas sp. | reverse complement strand
ATTCCACTTCGTCATCGGATTGGCTTTTGTTTCGATATTGGATTATATTGACTCCAGCTTCTAAAGCGACAAGAGCTTTTTTGACAACTTCGTCGTTTGGCGTCAGAACTTCGTCCGTAATGGCGTAGAGGCCTTCGAGTTTAAAACGCATGACTTGCTCCTTCCTTATGGTTTATTGGACCCGCTCCATGACCTATGTTGGGCGCGTTTTTTATCGCTTGCGTCACAAACGATTTAGAAATGGCTATCGACTCTTCGAGCGATTTTCCCAAAGCCAAATTTGCGGCTATCGCGCTCGAATAGGAACATCCCGTGCCATGAAGATTTTTCGTTTCTAGGTATTCGCTTTGAAACACTCTTTTTTGATGTTTGTAAAAAAGTTGATCCACGCTTATCTTCGCTCCATTTCTCTCGAGCACCTCATTTTTGACAAGCACCGGCGTCGATGAATTTTGTAGCCTATCTAAAGACGCCGTATCCCCACGCATGTAACCAAAAAGCTCTTTGGCTTCATGCTGGTTTGGGGTTATAACCGTGGCGTGAGCAAAGAGTTTTTTCATAGCCTCAACCGCGTCGTTTTGTAGCAGTGGATAACCAACTTTTGAGATAAACACGGGGTCGAGCACGATTGGAACGTTTAAATCTTTTATCGACTCATGAACGGCTTCAATAATCGCTACGCTGTAAAGCATGCCAATTTTAACGGCGCTCACTTCAAAATCCTCAAATACCGCTTTTATTTGCTCTTTTACAAACTCTGGACTCACTTCATATATCTCACTCACTCCCGTAGTGTTCTGAGCGGTTAAAACGGTAATCGCGGAGGTTCCAAACACTCCAAACGCCTCAAACGTTTTCAAATCGGCTTGAATCCCAGCCCCGCCGCTAGAATCCGATCCCGCAATGGTTAGTACAACTTTCATAAAAACTCCTCGTATATTTGTAGAAGATTATAAAGAAAAAAGAGAGCGTTTCGTAGACCTTAAACGTCTGTTGATGAAATTTTAGCCCAAAATAAGGATAAGTGATACCATTTTCTGCTTTAATTAGCACCCACTCATCTCTTGACCTTTAAAATTGTTTTCTTTGTATGAAGGTTTTCGGTATCTTTCTCTTTCCTTTTTTCAAAAAAGAACACATACCTCTGACTTTCAATCAAAGTTTTCTCCGTCCGTTAGGCTTATCGTTTATCTTAAATGGTAAGATTTTAAATACTGACTGAAAGAAAAATTAAACCCTTTTAATTTTCTGTTTCTGTCTATTTGAGAAAAAATCGTAATGAGGGATAAATGATATGACTATGGACGGAAATTTAGATAATTTGGAAGTTAGAGGTGTGTGGTATTTTTTATGAGAAAAAAGGTGTTAATTTAATAGATAGTGCAAGGATTGGACGAACATAATAAATGGCAATATATGCCATTTAAAGACCTATGCGGTAAGTGTTTGAAGCTCTTGTGCGATTGACTCGACAAATTCTTTTGGGTCTGCTGAATCATTTACAAAAAGACCTTCTCCTCTAATATGTGCTTTTATATGTTTTATTTGCTCTAATCTTTCTTTTTCTATTACATCCATTGTGGGAATATAGAAAATTTTCTTTTGTATGGTTGTATCAACTAAATTATTTAGTGTAAAAAGACTTTTAGCATACATTTCATCAATCTTAGAAGTGGCAGGTGAAATAATGTCAGACACTATAATTGCTGCTCCGTCTTTATTATAACCGATTGTATCAATTTGCTTTGAAGAACCAAGAGTTGTATTCATTTGTTTTCTTGTTTTGATAGTATCATCTAAATTTTTCAATTTAATAAAACTGTTCATATTAGAGATGATATGATTTTTGTCAAGCATATTATTTACAGTATGCCTATTATCAGCAGGAAAAGTTTTTAATAATGTAATTTTTTCATAAAATAACTTTTCTAACTGTTTTTCTAATGTAGGCTCTGTTATACTTATTGGAACTGGTGCATTGATTTTAATATTATTATAGCTATCCTAAATCAAACAAAGAGAATGGTATAATTGGTAGATAGAGTCTAA
>CALDOC010000323.1 GCA_937914675.1 uncultured Sulfurimonas sp. | reverse complement strand
TTGGTAAACTTGATTCAAATTCTTTAGGTAGAATCTCTGTCAATTCATACTCTGATATCCCTATGGGTTGAGACATGTTTTTTAATGAGTACTCGGCAACTATTTGGTTTTTTTCTTGACAAAGGACAAGCCCGATGGTTGGCTTGTCTTCCTTATGGGCTACGGTCGCGTCTATCGCGGAACAATAAAAGTTCACCTGTCCAGAGTACTCTGGCTTAAACTTCCCAGTTTTGAGCTCAACCACGACATAGCATCGAAGTTTCAAATGGTAAAAAAGTAAATCAATGTAAAAGTCGTCGTCTCCAACTTCAAGCTTATACTGCCTTCCTACAAACGCGAAACCGCTTCCAAGTTCGATGAGAAACTTTTCCATGTGTTTGATGAGATTGAGTTCAAGCTCTCGTTCTCTAAACGGCCGCTCAATCGTTAAAAAGTCAAATAAATAGGGGTCTTTGAATGATTGTTGCACCAAATCACTCTCATGCGAAGGTAGCGTATCTTTAAAATTGGATACCAATTTCCCCTCTCTTTGATGGATGTTACTTTTTATCATCTCAGAGAGTACGTTTCTACTCCAACCATGTTCAAGAATCTTTTGAATATACCAATATCTCAACTCTCTATCTTTGATTTTTTCTATCAAAATTATATTATGTGACCAAGGAATTTGCGCCACTAATAGTGGCATTGTTGCATCTTCTATTTGTGCCACCGCTTGTGGCACTTTTTCAAAAGGATGTGAACACTCTTTGTAAAAACGCAACATTCTTTTAATATTTCTTGTAGAAAAACCGCCAAGCTCTGGAAACTCACTTTTAATATCACGACTAAGATTATCAATAACCTTCGCGCCCCAACCAAGCTCTCGCTGTTTTTGAAATATACTTTTTCCGATGCCAAAATAGAGCGTTATCATCTCTTTGTTTACGCTACTAATGGCTTTGATTTGCGATGATTTTATCTGCTGTTTTATCTCTGCTAGGAAAGAGTTGTAATCAGTTTGGTCTGTTATAGTTGCCATGATATATTAATCCCTCAGTAAATTAAATGTAGATAAAAAGTCTAATTTCCAATGTCCATTTTTGTTTTTGACTGAAACTATTTTATTATCCATATCAGAATATTCTAAAAGTATATTGACCTGTTTTTTTAACTCTTTTTCAGAAAAGACATATGTTATATCTATGCTTAATGATTTTAA
>CALDOC010000322.1 GCA_937914675.1 uncultured Sulfurimonas sp. | reverse complement strand
TCTATGGAAAATTCTATAAATTTTCTAATCATGCGGTCTCCTAAAAAAGCGTATCTAGTATTTGGTTTTTAAATTTAATCGACTCAACTGAAGCGCTTATCAATTTGTTCTCTTCTTTGAGCGTATCATACTCTACTTTTAGTTTTGAAATCTCTCTACTTTTAAAGTAAATCTGTTGTTGAATGTATATCTTAGGAAATGCGGACATGGCTAAAAAGATAAGGATGAATATAATGTAAACAAAATATCCAAACCCGAGCTTCTTTTTTGGGTCGAGAGTTGTCTCAAATTCATCCAACAAATCACTTTTAGCGCTCATTAAAGATCCATTTTAAACACTCTCATCTTAGCGCTTCTACTTCTAACGTTTTCTTTTAATTCTTCATCTTTGGCCATCATGGGTTTTCTAGTCAGAACCTTTCCTAATTCATGATTGTTTCCACAAACGCATCTCATAGCTTCATTGGGACAGACGCAAGACTTCGACCACTCTGAAAAAGTTTGTTTGACTATGCGGTCTTCCAGTGAATGAAAAGAGATGATGGCGATTTTCGCCTGAGGCAATTTTGCCTCTTCTAAAGCCTTCAAAAGTCCTTTGAGCTCACCCAGTTCATCGTTTACTTCTATTCGTATAGCTTGAAATAGAAGCGTTGCCGGATGTATCTTTTTTCCCTGAGGCATATCTTTTTTTAGAGCGTCGCTTAACTCTTTTGCGGAACTAAATGGACGATTATTTATGATTTGAGAGGCGATTTTTTTATAGTTTCTAAGTTCGCCATACTCTAGCAATATTCTTTCCAACTCGCCAAGAGAGTAATCGTTAACAACGTTCATCGCGCTTAAAGGAGCGTCTTTGTCCATTCGCATGTCAAGATTGTCGCTCTCGAAAGAAAACCCGCGTTCTTTTTGGTCGAGCTGTAGAGATGAAACGCCTATGTCCGCCAAGAGGCCTTTTATCTCGCCCAGATCGAACTCTTGGAGTATCTCTTTTATTACGGAGGAGAAGCGACCTTTTTTTATGATGACTCTATCTCCAAATTTTCCCAAGCGTTTCGTAGAAAAATCTATGGCGGTTTGGTCTTGGTCGATCGCTATGAGTTTAACGTTTGGATTCGATTCGAGTATCAACGAAGAGTGTCCACCATATCCCATGGTGCAATCGATAATTACGCCGCTTTGGGTATCTTTAAATATTTCTATTACTTCACGATATAGAACCGGTATGTGAGGAATATCTTGCACTGATAACCTTTCTCTATAATTTTTAAGAATTATACATAAATTTTGTAATATTTAATTATTTATGAGGTATCATAAAGAAAAAGTTTTAGGAATTTCGTATGTTGGCAGAGTATCCTTTAGAAATCGTTGCTTTAGTCGTAGTTGTAATTATTTTTACAATTTATCTTGTTTTAAAAAAGAAAAAAGATCCCATAGAGCATGGATTTGTTCCTAGTAAGCAAACAGATGAAATTCCAAAGAAAACCATTAAGCCAAAAACGACGTATGACGAGTATGACATTAATACTCCAGTTGACGAGTACGCCTTTGGTCTTGATGAGGTTGTCGAGCCAATTGTCGAAGAAGTCGCCGTTGTTCATCCTCCTTATGTAGAAAACATTCCCACACCAATAAAGCAAGATATCCCATTCAAAGAAACCGTCGTCATTCTTGAAGAGCTAGAGGGAAAAGAAGAAGGCTCGTTTGGCGAAGAGACAACGCAGCGGGAAGTGACAAAAGAAGCGCAGACGAACGCAAATTCTGAAAATTTCATACAAAAATTCAATAAACGAGAAGTTCCTCCTCATGATAAAATTTCAAAAGAGAACTTCAAGGAGTTTGCAGGTGAAAGAATACTTGTCGCTGAAGACAATATCATTAATCAAAAAGTAATCAGAGGACTTTTAGCCGATACGGGCATAGAGATTGAAATGGCGGATGATGGGCAAATCGCTTTAGATATGCTAGAGAATGATAGTGACTTTTTAATGATACTTATGGACGCGCACATGCCGCGAGTTGACGGTTTTGAAGCAACTCGTAGAATCAGAGCCAATCCAAACTATGACCATATCGTTGTAGTCGCGTTGAGCGGCGACACCGCGTCGGATGACATAAAAAAGATGAAAGACGCGGGAATGAGCGAGCAGCTTGAAAAACCGTTAAGAATGGGAGCTCTTTATGACGTTCTGTACGCTTATACGGGAAACAACGCTTCATCAAACAGCGCTGAGATCAAAGAGCTCAACATAGAAAAAGGTTTAGAAGTATGTGGAGGAGACAAAGAGTTTTACGCCGAAATTTTAAATGCGTTTATCGAATCTTATGACAACTCCACTCAGGACCTTGGCGATTATTTAAAGAGTGGAAAATTGCAAGAGGCTGATAAATTATTGCTAGACGTCATAGGTCTGACCGCGAATATCGGAGCGGACCCATTGCATCAAATCGCAAATGAAATAAAATCCGCTCTAAACGACACAGAGGAAAAAAGCTATCTCACTTTGGTGGACGACTACAAAACCCACCTTGAGAATCTCATAGCGGACATCAAAGCCTATAAGTGACAAGTAAGCGGTAAGCTACTATTAACGATATAGCGGTTATAATTCAAGTTAATAAACGAGGGCGCTGTACGGCGTTTTGGTTTAACTCTAGCAATTAGGCATCAAAACAAATATGGCGTTAATAGACCTGCAAAAAATCTCAAAACACTACTCCGCGCAAAAAATTCTCACTGAAATCGACTTTCACGTTGACGAGGGTGACAGAATCGTAATCATTGGCAAAAATGGTAGTGGCAAATCCACCCTTATGAAGATAATCAACGGCACCCTAGAGCATGACGGGGGCAATAGAGTCATGCAACGCGATCTTGAAATAAAAATGCTTGACCAAGCGCCAAAATTTAAAGATGGCGATACGGTAAGAGAGGCTGTTGAAGCTGGTCTTGACGAACTCAACAAAGCCAAAGAGAGATACAACGAACTCTCTTTAAAACTAGCCGATGATTTTGAAAACAAACCAATGTTAGACGAACATGATAGACTATCGGCATACCTAGAACATCACAACGCTTGGAACTTGGACGACAAAATAGAGCGCATTCTTCAACATTTTGACCTCAAGCGCTATGAAGACAAGCCCATTACGCTACTGAGCGGTGGAGAACAGCGCCGCGTCGCCCTCGCCTCTTTACTCCTTCAAAAGCCCGACATTTTACTACTTGACGAGCCTACCAATCACCTCGACGTCTACATGGTTGAGTTTTTGGAAGAGCTTATACTCAAAGAAAAATTTACGCTTGTTTTCATCTCTCATGACAGATACTTCATAGACAGAATCGCCACAAAAAGCGTCGAAGTCGAAGATTGCGCCATAAGAGAGTACAAAGGCGGATACAACGACTATCTCGTTCAAAAAGCCGAATGGATACGAACGCTTCAAAAACAACACGACAATCTTTTAGGCGTACTCAAACGTGAAAACGAGTGGTTCGCTCGTGGCGTTCGCGCTCGTCTCAAACGCAACGAAGGAAGAAAAGAGCGTCTCATGAGCATTCGTGAAGACGCTAAAACGAATCCCGCAAAAATCAGAATGATGTCGCTTGAACTCCAACGCGAGGCAAAAAACTTTAACCGCGACAAAAGCGTCAACAAACAAAAAATGCTTTTTGAGGTTGAGGACTTGAGCCTCACTCTCGGAAGTAAAGAGCTGCTCAAAAACTTCACGACTCGCATACTTCAAAAAGACGTCATCGCCATAGTCGGTCCAAACGGAAGTGGCAAGTCGACGCTGCTCAGAGCGCTTTTGGGACGCATGGAGCCGACAAGCGGAACCATCAAACGCGGCGAGTTCAAGATAGGATATTTTGACCAACATCGCGAACTTTTAGACGATTCTAAAAACCTCATCGAAACCTTTTGTCCTCATGGCGGAGACAGAGTGAACGTACGAGGAAGCGACCTTCATGTCTACGGCTACCTAAAGAACTTCTTGTTTCCTAGGGAGTTTCTGGACAAAAAAGTGGGAGTGCTCAGTGGCGGAGAAAAAAACCGCGTGGCGCTCGCCCTGCTCTTCACAAAAGACGTCGACATTCTCATACTCGACGAGCCGACGAACGATTTGGACATTCCAAC
>CALDOC010000321.1 GCA_937914675.1 uncultured Sulfurimonas sp. | reverse complement strand
GAAGTATAGTCGATAAATTTGCGGAGTGATCGCCTCTAATGGACTTGTCTAAAAAGTCTATCGCGTTCGTGTACTCCAAATCAATTTCAAATTTTTTGTAGAGTTTAACGCCGGCGTCTTTGTCCACGTCGATTATCAGGTCGTACGCTTTGTTGATTTCATAGAGCGTCGCTTCCACTCTCGCTATATATCTTCCCAACCAGTACATGCTAGTGGCTACGTTTGCCGTTAATAATTGTGCCATCTTATAACTCCATTACCCAAGTGTCTTTAAATCCGCCGCCTTGAGAAGAGTTTACAAGGTAGTTTCCCTCTTCGAGCGCGTATCTCGTTAATCCGCAGTTCCAAACCTTAACGTCCTCGCCAGCGACGACGTAAGCTCTAAAGTCCGCTTTTCTATCTTGCAAACTGCCTTCTAGATAACACTTTTCATCATAAAATTCTATCAGTTCTTGCGCGATAAATCTTCGAGGATTCGCTTTTATCATCATTTTTAAATCTTCAAGCTGAATCGTACTCATGTTGTGACCAAACAAAACGCCATAACCGCCAGCTTCCGCCACGTCTTTGATGACCAACTTTTCTATGTTGTTCATAACGTAATCCATGTCCTCTTCAAAATAAGGAAGATACGTCGGCGCGTTTTGTAAGATAGG
The DNA here is from genome assembly GCA_937914675.1 of uncultured Sulfurimonas sp. GTDB lineage: Bacteria > Campylobacterota > Campylobacteria > Campylobacterales > Sulfurimonadaceae > Sulfurimonas. Next base: position 1,007 of record CALDOC010000321.1, on the reverse strand, counting down.
CTCTTCTCCAAGATAGTATTTAATCATCTTAGGAACGAAATAATAAATCCCTTTGTCGTCCGCAACGCCGTTTCCAATCGCGTTCATAAGCGCGACGTTTCCAGCCAAGTAAGCTTCAATAAGACCAGGAACTCCAATAAGACTCTCTGGATTGAAGAATTTTGGGTCGATAAATTCATCGTCCAATCTTCTATAAATCGAACCAACGAGTATTTTTTGTCCATCGTAATTTTTGAAGTAAACTTTTTTGTCTATAACGACAAGTTCATGAGCGCGAACAAGATGCGCGCCGGATTTTTGCGCTAGGTAACTATGCTCGTAGTACGCGGAATTAAATCTTCCCGGGGTTAAAACTACGTTTATGCCACCGGTATTGACGTAGTTCATAGCGTCCGTAATGATTTTTGGATAATTTTTAATTGGCTCAATTTTCATTTCTTCAAAAAAATCGGGATAAATCTTTCTATAAGTGTCTCGTATGGAAAGCGGATAACTCGCGCCGCTTGGCACTCTTAGATTGTCTTCCAAAATAACCCATTCGTTATTTTTCGAATCTTTTACCAAATCGATTCCATTAATGTGCGCCCTGATTTTTTTCGATGGAGAAAAGCCGACGAACTCTTTTAAGTAACCACTCGCGCTATCTATAAATTCCTGTGGAATAATTCCATCTTTAACGATTTTGGCGTCGGTGTATAAATCTTCTAAAAAAAGATTCAAAGCCGTAACTCTTTGAATCAATCCTTTTTCAATTTTGTTAAATTCTTGTTTTGAAATAATTCTTGGTATTACGTCAAAAGGTAATGACTGTTCTATGAAATTACCGTCTTTATATAGATTGAAGTTAACGGCGAACTTATCCATGTAGCTTTTAAATTCATCTATCTTTTGTCTATCTTGTTTTGAAAAAATTTCCCAAAACTTATCATGAAGATCTGTCGGTTTCTCTAACATGCGATACCTCGTTATTGTATTTAATTTTATAATTTTGAAGAACCATTATATCA
>CALDOC010000320.1 GCA_937914675.1 uncultured Sulfurimonas sp. | reverse complement strand
TTATACGCCGGCGTATCGTTCGCCCCCGAAAATAAACTAGAAACCGCTAGCGTCGCGTTAGAAATGGCGAAGAAAAAAAACAAAGATTATATAGTCTATAGTGAAGACGCAAGCGTAAAAATCAAGCAGATGAATAACATAGAGACGATAAAAAAGATAAAACGCGCTTTGGAAAATGATGGAATTTTAGTCTATTTTCAAGCGATCGTGAACGCGAAGGGAGTGGTTGGAAAATATGAGGCGCTTGTGAGAATGAAGGATGAAGAGAAGGTTTTAAGTCCATTTTTCTTTTTGGACTTATCTCAAAGCACAAAGTATTATCAGTATATCACTGAACAAGTAATTTTAAAAACTTTTGACGTTTTTAAAGATAGAGACGAGTTGTTTTCCATAAATCTCTTGGCGCAAGACATTATGAATGAAGACACGGTCTCGCTCTTGTATAAAAAACTTGAAGGCGTAAACGATACCTCTCAAGTTGTATTTGAAATAGTGGAATCGGAAGATGTTTATAACGTTAAAGAAGTGACGGAATTTATCATTAAAGTTAAATCCATGGGCGCTAAAATTGCGATTGACGACTTTGGAACTGGCTTTTCAAATTTTTCATACATTATGAAGATACGTCCAGACTTCCTAAAAATAGACGGCTCGATAATAAAAAACATAGACAAGGACGTTTCCGCGAAGAACATAACCAAAGCCATCGTCACTTTTGCCAAAGAGCTCAATATCAAAACAATCGCCGAATACGTTTATTCAAAAGAAGTATATGAAATATGTAAAGAAATTGGCGTTGACGAGTTTCAAGGATATTACTTTAGCGAGCCAATAGAGTACGTATAAGCTTTATTTTTGGTAAAACTTGACATTACGGCTGCAGTTATTGTAAAATTACGCCAACAAAAAGATATGCAAGGTATCTTTAAACTTTCCCTACGTTAAAATCACAACAAATTAAGGCAGTCATTATATGAGTGAAAACAGTTCACAACAACCTCAAAGCGCTACAAAACCTACAACTCCCAAGCCTAAAACCATCAGTAAAAACCAAACAAAATCTAGAACGCACACTCCCGTTAAAGGCTCAAGCGTAGAAGAACTCCGTTTGAAAAGCATCGAAGAACTTATCATTATCGCTGATGAGTTAAAAGTGGAACATCCACAAGAGCTAAAACGTCAAGACGTGATTTTTGAGATTTTAAAAGCTCAAACCGAACAAGGCGGTTTTATACTTTTCATCGGGATTTTGGAAATCATGCAAGATGGATATGGTTTCATTCGTTCCATCGACAAAAGTTTTAACGAGTCGATAAACGACGCTTACGTTTCAAACACTCAAATCAAAAGATTCGCGCTTAGAAACGGCGACGTGGTGACTGGGCAAGTGCGTCCTCCAAAAGATCAAGAACGTTATTACGCGCTTATAAAGATAGAAGCGGTTAACGGACTGCCGCCCGAAGAGAGCAAGAAACGTCCTCTTTTTGAAAACCTCACGCCGCTTTATCCCGAACAACAGATAAAACTCGAGTACCGTGAAAAAGGCTTGACTGGTCGTATGATGGATCTTTTCGCTCCTATTGGAAAGGGTCAACGCGGTCTCATCGTGGCGCCGCCAAGAAGCGGTAAAACTGAACTTTTAAAAGAGATAGCTCATGGAATAAGCGCCAATCATCCTGAAATAGATTTGATGGTTTTGCTTGTCGACGAACGCCCCGAAGAAGTTACGGACATGGAGAGAAGCGTGAAGGGCGACGTTTATAGCTCGACTTTTGACATGCCGGCGAAGAATCATGTGAAAGTTGCCGAAATGGTTATAGAAAAAGCGAAACGTCGCGTCGAGCTTGGCAAAGACGTCGTCATCTTGCTTGATTCCATCACTCGTTTGGCTCGCGCTTACAACACGGTAACTCCATCAAGCGGCAAGGTTCTCTCGGGAGGCGTTGACGCGAACGCCCTTCATAAACCAAAACGTTTCTTTGGAGCCGCTAGAAACATAGAAAAAGGCGGAAGTTTAACGATCATCGCGACTGCGCTCATAGACACGGGAAGCCGCATGGACGAAGTGATCTTTGAAGAGTTCAAAGGCACCGGAAACTCCGAAGTGGTTCTTGACAGAAAAATCGCGGACAGAAGAATTTATCCGGCCATGGACATTTTAAAATCCGGCACTCGTAAAGACGACTTGCTTATAGCGAAAGATGATTTACAAAAAGTGTTTATACTTCGTCAAATGATTCACAAGCAAGACAATGAAGTCGAAGCTCTTAAATTCGTATATACCACAATGGGTAAAAAAGAGACAAACAAAGAATTTTTAGAAAGTATGAATACGGATAAGTAGTAGTGAAAGTCGGCGTATTTGATAGTGGAATTGGCGGTTTAACAGTTGTAAAGTCACTTTTGCAACACCGACTTTTTGAAGAAATCATCTACTTTGGCGACACCGCCCGCGTTCCTTACGGAAGCAAAGATAAAAATACAATCATTCGTTACGCCATAGAAGCGGTGGAGTTTTTCAAAAACTTTGAGCTTGACCTGATCATAGTGGCATGCAACACGGTAAGCGCTTACGCGCTCCAAGAGATGAGAGAAAGCGCGACTTGTCCCGTTATAGGGGTTGTCGAAGCCGGCATCTTAGCGACGGCAAACGCCCTTAGAGATAGAAACTCCAACGTTCTTATCCTTGGCACAAAAGCGACCGTCAATTCAAAAGCCTATGAAATAGGGCTCAACAAACTCTCCTTTACAAACGTTCAAGCAAAAGCGACTCCTCTTTTCGTACAACTCGTCGAAGAAGAAATTTTTAGCGGCGAGATTTTAGAAGCCGCGTTTAGACACTATTTTTCAGACATGGAAACTCCAAACGCGCTTATACTTGGATGCACCCATTTTCCTCTCATATCAAAAGCCTTGTCAAATTATTTTGGGGAGCAAACTCTATTGATTCACTCGGGCGACGCGATAGTTGAATACCTAGAAAGCGAATTTAGCTTTTACAGAAAATATACAAATCCAAAATTACAATTTTTCGCCTCGGAAAATCCTGAAGCTCTGCGAACAATCGCTAGGAAGTGGCTCTATGAAAACTAAAAAACGAATCTCCATCTTTGGCTACGGCACAACGACGAAACCTTTAGCCAAACACATTCCAAACGCGGTCTTTTACGATGACAACTGTTCTGAAACTTACGAGGGTTTAGATGGCTCGTTCGTCAGGCCCTCAAGCGAATTCAACGAAAACAACTCCGACCTCGAAATCACTTCACCGGGGATTCCTCCTTTTAACCCTTTGATAAAAAAAGCGAAAAATCTCATAAGCGAGTACGACTATTTTTGGGACGCTTCGCCTTTTAAAATCTGGATAAGCGGAACGAACGGCAAAACGACGACGACGCAAATGACGCAACATCTTTTAGAAGACAAGGGTAGTTTGGCGGGAGGAAACATAGGCACGGCTCTTGGCGACTTGGATCAAAGCGCGAAGATATGGATACTTGAAACTAGCTCCTTTACCATGCATTACACCAACAAAGCCACTCCAAACATATACGTTCTTTTGCCTCTTAGCCCCGATCATTTGAGTTGGCATGGAAACATGCGAGAGTACGTGAACGCGAAACTGAAACCGCTTTCCATGATGCGAAGCACGGACGTCGCAATCATCCCAGACGCTTATAAAAACGTAAACACCAAAGCGAAGGTCATAAGCTACGTGGATGAAAACGATTTGGCGCGACAGTTTGAGATAGACGCGAACAGAGTGAATTTCAAAGGCGCTTTTTTAGCCGACGCGTTGCTCGCGATGGCCGTGGACAAGATACTTTTTAAAAGAGTGGATTATAAAAAAATAAACTCTTTCGTACTTGATCCACACCGCCAAGAAGAGCTAAGAGACGCCAAAGGGAGACTTTGGGTAAACGACACGAAGGCCACGAACCTAGACGCCACGATAGCCGCTCTTAAAAGATATAAAGACTCTTTTATCCATCTTATTTTAGGCGGCGACGACAAGGGCGTTGATTTGAGTGAACTTTTTGAGTACCTCAAAACTTTAAATTTGAAGATATATAACATCGGAACCAATAAACATAAACTCGCGTCTTTGGCTCAAGAGCGCCATGTCGATTTTGTGACATGTGAAAATCTAAAAGACGCCGTACAAAAAATAGATAAAAATTTGCAACCGCATGAAGTGGCTCTCCTCTCTCCAGCCGCTTCTAGCCTTGACGAATTCAGCTCATACGCGCAAAGAGGCAACGAGTTTAAAAGCATGGTAAAAGAGATAGTCTAATCATCATTTAACTCATTAAACGCTAAAATGACCTTAATTAATCACGGAGTCATTATTTGAAAGAAGCATCTGAAGTACTAGCGAGAAAATACCGTCCATCAAATTTTGATGAGCTCATAGGGCAGGAGATTATAGCCCAAACGCTCTCGCTCGCTCTTGATTCAAACAGACTTTCCCACGCTTATCTTTTTTCAGGTCTTCGTGGAAGCGGAAAAACTTCAACGGCTCGTATTTTTGCAAAAGCGCTTATATGCGAAGAGGGCATGAGCCACCAACCATGCGGCGTTTGTTCAAACTGCGTCATGGCGCTTGAAAACAGACACATGGACATCATAGAGATGGATGGCGCGAGTTCTCGAAAGATTGACGATATAAGAAGTTTGGTTGAGCAGACCAAATACAGACCAGCAATCGCAAGGTACAAAATCTTTATCATTGACGAAGTGCACATGCTGACAAAAGAGGCTTTTAACGCTCTTTTAAAAACGCTCGAAGAACCTCCTTCTTACGTCAAATTCATATTGGCGACGACTGACCCTCTTAAGCTTCCCGCCACGATTTTGAGTCGCACCCAGCACTTTAGATTTAAGAGCATCGCCACAAACAAAATCGTCGATCACTTGGCTCACATACTGCGCCTCGAGGGCATAGAGTACGAAAACGACGCGCTGGAGATTTTGGCTCGCAGTGGAAGCGGAAGTCTCAGAGACACCTTGACGCTGCTTGACCAAGCCATCATCTACTCCAAAAATTACGTGGACGTTCGTACGGTGACGGACATGTTGGGCTTGGTCGATCCCAAATTCATAAG
>CALDOC010000319.1 GCA_937914675.1 uncultured Sulfurimonas sp. | reverse complement strand
ATTTGATTTTGCGCTACAATTTTCCCACTATAACTTAAGGAAGAAAGCGTGAAAGAGATATACGAAAAACTGGGGCTGTTTTATCTTGGAAAAGATTCCTACGACGAAACGCTCACCCTTTACAAATCAAAAGACCTTACGACTCACGCCGCCATCATAGGCATGACGGGTTCGGGTAAAACTGGACTTGGAATCACCCTTATTGAAGAGGCGGCAATCGACAACGTGCCAGTTCTCGTCATCGACCCAAAAGGCGACATGGGCAATCTCTGTCTTGCGTTTTCTAAGATGCGAGGCGAAGATTTTAGACCTTGGATGGACGAGAGCGACGCCGCGGCTAAAGGCAAAAGCGTTGAGGAGTTGGCGCAAGACGCCGCGCTCATGTGGAAAAACGGTTTGGAGAGTTTCGCGCAAGATTTAAGTAGAGTCGAGAACTTCGCAAAGGTTGAAAAAACCATCTACACTCCGGGGAGTTCGGCTGGAGTGGGCGTCAACGTTCTTGGAAGTTTTGAAGCGCCAAGCGTCGAGATTTTAGAAGATAGCGATACGTTCTCTTCACTCATCAACGCGACCGTCTCTTCGCTCCTCTCCTTAGTGGCGATTCAAAGCGACTCTCTAAACTCCAAAGAGAGTCTCTTACTCTCAAACGTTTTTCATCACTACTGGAGTCAAGGCGTCTCTCTGAGCCTTGAAGATTTGATAGGGGCCATCGCTTCACCGCCATTTACAAAAGTGGGCGTACTCTCTTTGCAGAGTTTTTATCCTCAAAACGAGCGTCTAAAGCTCGCCATGCTCTTTAACGGCCTCCTCTCGTCGGTGACTTTTTCCTCATGGTTGCAAGGAGAAGCGCTTGACGTTCAGAACGTCTTGTACGATAAAAACGGCAAGGCCAAAGTCGCCATCTTCTCCATCGCGCATCTCAATGACAACGAGAGAATGTTTTTCGTAACCATCTTGCTCAACGCCTACCTATCGTGGATGAGAAGGCAACGCGGAAGCTCAACGCT
>CALDOC010000318.1 GCA_937914675.1 uncultured Sulfurimonas sp. | reverse complement strand
TAAACATCGGTTTTATTGTCGACCGAGTGGAAGACGTGCTTACTTTTGATGAAAAGGATTTAAAAGAGGCGCCAAAATTTGGTTCTCATATAGACACCTCTTACATCCAAAGCGTTGCAGAAGTTGAGTCTAGCGTTATTTTGATACTTGATATGGAAAAGATTTTTGAAGATGGTGAACTGACTCAGATTAGTTCTTTGGAAGAGAGTAAGACAAATAAAATTGAAATGATAGGAGAGTAAAGATGAAAAATTTAACGTTAACATATAAGATTAGTATAGGGTTTGCTTTACTCTTGCTAATCACTTTGATTTTGGGTTCGATGGCTATTATTAATATGAAGAGTGTTCAATCAAGTTCTGAAGATTTGGCAGAGGAAGCTGTTCCTATGTTGGCAATAGGAAATAATGTTGAAAGATACTCACTTTTAACAATGTATGATATCAGAGGTTACTCTCTTAGTGAAAATAAAAAATTTCTAGATTCAGGGCGAGAATCGCTAAAAAAAGTTAAAGAGTATTTAACGCAAGCAAGAGCGTTGGCTGATAAGCATGGTCTTGAACATTTAAGAAAACTAGAGGCTAAGGCTAGTAAAAATGTTAATATATATGAATCCCTTGTAGTTAAAACAGAGGAGTTAGATGATGCTATGGATAAGTCCAGACAACAATTAGACGCTGGCGCTAAAGCTTACATGTCCGCTTGTAACGAATTTTTGATAGGTCAAACTCAAAAGATGAAAGATGACGTTTCCTCTAAGAAATCTGAAGCGAAACTTCATGAAAGACTTGAAAAAATTACGATTGTAAATGATATTATTGACGTGGGAAATGACACAAGAATTAAAGCCTTTAAATCACAGGCTTTAAGAACTCCAGCAATTATTTATGACGCTCAAAAAAACTTTCCTAAAATGGAGAAGATGTTCAAAGAACTTAGCAAAATAACGCGTTCTCCTAGTGACATTAAGCTCATTGAAGATACCAAAGACGCCGCAAACAAATATAAAGAAGCTTTGAATGATTTTATTCAAAACTGGGTGTTAATGCAAGAAATTGGTAAACAACGTGGCGTAGCGGGAGATGAAGTACTCTCGGCGGCGCAAGAGACGGCTAGAGTCGCTATGGAAGAGACTGAAACTAGCTCAGAAGGCGCAGCGACAGAGTTAGCTTCATCATCATACATCATGATTGTGGGTTTAATCGCAGCTCTTATTATAGGTATCTCTTTAGCTATCTATCTCATTAGAAGTATTACAGGTCCAATCACAAGAGCGGTAGAATCAATCACAAGCGCAAACTCAC
>CALDOC010000317.1 GCA_937914675.1 uncultured Sulfurimonas sp. | reverse complement strand
TACCATTGGACGACTTGTTTGATGGCGGTTTTCATAACCCACTGGTCAAGAGCGATGATAAAACCCGTCTCCTCCGCAAGGGGAATGAATTTAGATGGTGGAATCATCCCTTGGATTGGATGATTCCATCTGACTAACGCTTCCATTCCCGTTAATTTGTCATTTTCTCCATTTGTTTGCGCTTGGTAAACAACTGTAAATTCTTCATTGACGAGCGCGTTTCTTAGAGAAGTTTCCATTAAAACGTGTTCAGACGCGAGTAAAGTCATTTCAGACGAGTAAAATTGGTAGTTGTCCCTTCCTTCGTCTTTTGCTCTATACATGGCCGCATCGGCAAATTTCAAAAGATTGTTGGCGCGCGTATCGTCTTGCGGATAAAGGGATATTCCAATGCTGCTCGAAACGTAAAGAGTGTTGCCTTCTATTTCCATAGGTTCAACTAGGCTTTGAAGAATTTTATCCGCTAAGATGGAAGCGTCGTCAAATTTGCTTAAATCTTCCATCAAAATAGTAAACTCGTCGCCGCCTAAACGAGCCAAGGTGTCCTCTTGGCGCATAACGCTTAGCAGTCTTTTGGAAACCGTTTGAAGGACTTTATCCCCTATGTCATGCCCTAAAGAGTCGTTTATCTGTTTAAATCTATCGAGGTCGATGAAAAAGATGGCAAGTTGCTTCTCGTTTCGTTGAGCTTTTTGAATGGCTTGGCTGAGTCTATCATGGAAAAGAAGACGATTCGGTAGACCCGTTAAGGCGTCATGATTGGCTTGATGCTCTAAAATATTTTTTTGTTGTTTTAGTTTACTCTCCGCAATTTTTCGGGCTGTAACGTCTTGCGAGTAGCAGACAATGCCGGTGGGTTGTGCGTATTCATCTTTGAGCAGGCTCAGAGACAACGACGCGGAGAGGGCGCTTTTGTCTTGCTTTATCAAGATGACGTCTTGATGAAATTTACCTGATTTTAGGAGTTCATCCACGCTCTCTTTAAATAGATGAATGTTCTCTTTGGAGTAAAGCTCGGCTATGTTTTTACCTATGATCTCTTGCGCTTTATAGCCTAGTAATCTTTGCGACCCGCTATTCCAGTTTATAATCTTGCCTTGCAAGTCCGTCGATATGACCGAATCGACGGTCTGCTCTATAATTTGCGCTTGATGAGCGTATCTCAGTTGGAGTTCTTTGTCTTTGGTTATGTCCGTATGGGTGCCAACCATGCGAATAGCCTCGCCATTGTCGTTGTAAAGAACTTTTCCTCGATTTAGAATCCATACCCATCTTCCGTCCTTGTGCAAAAGTCTATGTACGTTCTTGAGCGTCTCCGTCTCGCCATCTATATTGTCTTGCACGTCTTTGAGCGTTTTTGCCAAATCATCGGGATGAATGCGACTTTGCCAACTTGAAAACTCATTGCTCAGTTCATCGTCTTTGTATCCAATCATGGCTTTCCACAATGGCGAGTAATAAACTTTGTCGTTTTTAACGTTCCAATCCCATAAACCATCTTGGTTGGCGATAAACGCCAGCTCTAAACGCTCGGTTAATTGTTGATTCAACTCTTGCGTCGCATTGAGCGTTTGAACTAAATCGTTGAATTCATGAGAGAGTTCGGATAGTTCTTGAACCCCGTCTTCGTTAGCCTTAACGTATCTATTCCCCTTTCTAAACTTTCTAATGTTTACAATCAATTGAGCTAAACGCCGAGTGAGTCCATTTACCACTAGAAACGCGAATAGCATACCGACAAGTGCGGATATAATCGTAAAGAGGACGCCTTTTGTAATAGTGCTTTTAATTGCGGCTAGACGATTTTTTTGGTCTAAACGAAGATTGACAAAACCTATGTGCATCTCTTTTTGATGAATAGGTCTTATGATGTCAATGGAGTAATCGTTGTAAAAAAGAATTTTTTCTTTAACGCCGCCTTCATTGTGAACGCGATTTTTTTGTATATAGTCGACTCTCTCTTGATCTGAGACGTACTTTCCTATAAGCGATTTGTCCGTATGAGAGATAATTTTGCCATCGAGGTTTATAACGCAAGCGAAAGTTAAATCGTCAAATATGTTAAAATTATCCATAACTTGTTCAAGGCCGGCGTAATCATTCGATAAAATCCAAACTTTACTTGTCGAGGCTAACAATACGCTGCGATTATGGGCTTGTTTTATCCCAGTAGCTCGCAGAAAATCGCTTTGATATGAAGTGATAGCGTACGTAAACGTAAGGATTGAGCCAACCACTACAAAGCCAACTCCGTATATTAGCTGCGTTTTAAGACTCTTGTTCCATAATCTAATTAAAAAATCAATCATTTTTTGATTCTCTAATAGGGCGCACATGGGCTTCAAAATTTCTAAGGAATTCACGCACTCTATCGTAAGTGGCGTCGTTCGCTTTTTCATAACGACTCAGTTCCATGGCGGATAAAATCTTTGCGCCTTCTTCGTCGTTTTGCATGGAGAAGATGATTTGACTTACTGTGTCAACCAGCGCTTGGGGCACGTCGTCTCTAACGACAAGTCCATTGTTTGGAAGCGGCGGCGTTTGCCACTTTATCTCAACTTGGCGAGCAACTTCGGGACGCTCTTTTATAAACGCTTTCCATGGCGGTGGCCAAGTCGAAGCGGCTGCGGATTTGCCAAGAAAAACGTTCATGATGGAAGACTCTTGCGAACCAACGTAACTGTTTGTGATGTCGTGATTGACGTCGAGTCCATTTTGAAGCATATACCACTGTGGCATCATGGTGGCGGCAAGCGCGGTTGGAGCGGGGTAGCTTACCGTTTTTCCTCGTAAGTCCGTAACTTTGTTTATGCCGCTATCTTTTCTGACTAAGATAATCCCTCTAAAGTTTTCGTCATCACCCATTTTGCCAAATATTTTAT
>CALDOC010000316.1 GCA_937914675.1 uncultured Sulfurimonas sp. | reverse complement strand
AGTATGAGTCCCTTGAACTCTTTTATGGAGTTTTGATACGAAACAATCAAATAGCGCTCACTCCATCAACGGGCAAAATGTATAAAAACATGCTAGAACTGCCAACTGTCGATCCAATCCAAGAGAACTTTATTGGAAAATTTAAACACTCTTACACAAAGTATCGTCTGAGCGTCAATCTTTACGTAACGCAAGAGACGCCTAGCGACGTAGTTTGGGTTGACATAGACCAACTCGAACTTTCGCCAATCTCCTCACTTACAAAAAAAGCAAAAGCGTTGTTTTCTTAAAGAAGTAATTAATCACAAGAGTAGTAAAATTATCGATTATGCTTACGCAACTTAATTAGATCAAAAAATTTTTTAATCAATTGTTTTGTATAAATCAAAAAATAGGATTGTGGTAAATGGAGATGATTCAAACAGTGAAAAAGATGGAAAAAGAGGCTCTCAAGAGTAGTGGAATAGATTTTATTAGACTTGGCTTTGCGCTCTTTTTTATGGTTGTTGCGCTTGTTTACAGTTTTTTAAGCACGGGAGGAATTCCAAACAACATGTTTTTAGCCATAGCCGCTCTTTTTGGCGCCTATATGGCTATGAACATTGGCGCTAACGACGTGGCGAATAACGTTGGACCGGCGGTTGGTTCAAAAGCTCTCACCATGGGCGGGGCGATAATAATCGCCGCCATTTTTGAAGCTGGTGGCGCGTTTATCGCCGGTGGAGACGTTGTCAAAACGATTAAAAAAGGGATTATCGACATAAACGCCTTTGGCGGCAACGTCGATCCTTTTATCTGGGCGATGATGGCCGCGCTTTTGGCGGCGGCGTTATGGCTTAACTTCGCAACCGCCATGAAAGCGCCGGTTTCAACCACTCACTCCATAGTGGGCGGCGTTATGGGAGCCGGCGTCGCCGCGGCGGGATTTAGCATAGTGTCATGGAACACGATGGGGATGATTGCGTCTTCATGGGTAATCTCGCCAGTTCTTGGCGGCATTATCGCGGCGATGTTTTTGTACGCGATTAAAAAGACCATGGTTTACAAAGAGGATAAAATTGGCGCGGCAAAGATATGGGTGCCCATCTTCGTAGCCATCATGTCATGGGCGTTTATCACTTACTTAACGCTCAAAGGGCTTAAAAATCTTTGGCCTTCCATAGTCGACGCGTTGGCTTTTCTTCCAGACGAGAAAAAACCTTCTTTTATGGTGGCTTCAATTTTTGGATTTATGGTTGCGGTCATAGTTTACTTTTTAGTTAAAAAAACGGTCGCTTTAAGAGCTAGCAAGCTTGAAAATAGCAGAGCTGGAGTAAATCTTCTTTTTACGGTGCCTTTGATTTTCGCAGCCGCGCTTTTAAGTTTCGCTCATGGCGCGAACGACGTCGCAAACGCGATTGGACCCTTAGCCGCAATTAACGACGCGGTCATGACTGGTGGCATTTCCGCCAAAGCTGGAATTCCTTTTTGGGTCATGGCTGTTGGCGCTTTGGGGATAGCTCTCGGACTGGCTCTTTATGGACCAAAGCTAATCAAAACGGTAGGGAGCGAGATAACGGAACTAGACCAAATGAGAGCGTTCTCCGTCGCCATGGCGGCCTCTATCACGGTAATTATAGCTTCTCAGCTAGGTCTTCCCGTATCTTCGACGCATATCGCCATTGGTGGCATCTTTGGCGTTGGTTTTTTAAGAGAGTATCTCGTCTCTTCTAAACAAGAAATCGTGATACATAAAAAAGAGCGAACGATAGAAGATGAGAAAAAAATCTTAAAAGCTTACGTTGCCGAACTGAAAGCTTTGGAAGAACGAGTTGAGAAAACTAAAGAAAATTACGAAAGAATCGTTGAACTTTACAAGACGATCGACAAAGAAGAGGATAAGATTAAGTCTTCCAAAAAACAGATAAAAAGCGTGGAAAAAGTCAAGTACGTTAAACGCGACGCCATTAAGAAAATCATCGCCGCTTGGATTATAACGGTTCCCGCCACGGCGCTGCTTTCGGCGGCGATATTTTTCATGATTAGGGGAATCGTTCTTTAACGCTCAGACGAATATTGCTCATTGGGTTTACTCAAGGAATAGGTGTCATCCTTGGCGCAAACATTGGCACAACGACGGGGGCTTGGCTTATGGCTGGGTT
>CALDOC010000315.1 GCA_937914675.1 uncultured Sulfurimonas sp. | reverse complement strand
AAAACGGTGTTCGTTGTAGGAATCTTGATTTGTGCCACTTAAACGATCATCAGCGCTTACTAAACCTACGCGAACTTTTGCGTATAAATCTTTTGTAATCTTTTCTTGTAAATCTACATGTAAGATGTTGCTATCCGCTTGAACGCCGCCAGCTTGTTTCGCTTCATCGAAATTTTGCATAGCGTAACGAGCCATCGCGCTAAAGCCAGGAATTATCTTCGCTTTTCCAAAATCATAAAAAACTTCCGCTGCAGTTGTTTTAGTGTTCGCTCTCCAGTTATACTGAGCCATCGCTCTAGTGTATCCGCCAGTCGGGAAACCTCTCCATGGAGCAACGATGTCACCTTTGTCACCCACTGCGGAATAAGCCACTTGTGCTTTTAAGGCACCTGTTTTAAATACTAAACGAGCCATCGCTAATGAACCATCCAAAGAACCTCCATCTTTGTATCCCATTGCGGCTCCATTTGTGGCGTTAACAGTTCCACTCAAACCTGCTCCACCGATCGCTCCACCGCCATTGTCCATTTGATGCATATAACGAACGCCTGGAGTCAACGAAGAACCGCCTAAGTCTATTTTATAATTTAACTCGCCAGTAATAGATGAAATAACGTCTGGAACGGAACCGTAAGTCAAATCAATTTGAAGATTCTCAACTGATTTATTTCTCATATCAACTACGATAAGTTCGTGATTTACATCCCCTCCTTTAGTAGAAAAGTTAGCGTATGAAAGACCTTTATGAACGGCTGAATCATCGTTATTGTTCCAACTATTGGCATTTACGTCCTTAAACGTAATAACGTCATGAAACGTCGTGTGGTCACGAAGCTTTTGCGCGGTGAAGTAAGCTCCGCGGATTGTCGTCTTTGGAATCTCTTTCATCTCAAGCACGAAACCTTCAAACGTGTTTGGAATCATTTTTGTATCATTTGATTTGGTCAAAAAAGACTCGAAGATTTGACGACCGGCGATAGCCGTCGTGTTGGAAATTTTATATTGCAAGTTCGCTTCGGCTAAAACGGCGTATTCCCAAACTCCAGCACCCTTCACTTGGTTACGGCTAAACGTGTCTTTACCAGCTTTTGTAGCTCCAACATCCGCTACGTCGTCACGTAAGCTAGAAAATGGACTACTTGTGAAGTATAATCCAGCCATAGTACTTAATCCTTCATATGAAGCACTTTTATAAACTACGCTTCCTCCAAGACCAAACGCTTTATTATCGTTATTACCTTTTCCTGTTACAGGGTTCCATGTATCATCAGCTTTCCAATCCCACTTAAAAGCGTTCGTTCTCAATCTACCATAGAACATACCTTCACCAAACATGTCCGCAATTGAGTCTACGCTCTTTGGAGTAGCGTTTGTCACTATCATCATATTATTTTTTAGCTCGCGCTTAGGCTTAGCTTCATCGGCGTTAACTGAAGTAGCGAGTAAACATGCAGCCGCCGCAACAGCGCTTATTTTCATTATTTTCATTATTTTTCCTTTTTTTAATCATTAAAATATATTCAAAATTAGATGGTGGCAGTCGCCACCATCAACGGTACGTCTAACAGCTTCTAGAGCCTTTCACTGGACAACCACAATCGTAATCGACTAAAGTGACGTTTCCAGCGTTGCTGACGTCAA
>CALDOC010000314.1 GCA_937914675.1 uncultured Sulfurimonas sp. | reverse complement strand
GGCCATATCCGACGTATCGCCCGAAGCGTTTGGCGATATGGTGGCGTTTAACGACAACGTCTCTCCTCCATCTTTCTCTATTGGAGTTTCACTGATAGTATTGACTCGAACGGTTGCAGTGGTTTCGTTGGCCGCCAAAATTACGTAGTAACCAACGCCATCCACGTCTGGAGAGATAGTGTCTACGTTGTCAAAAGTGACGTCCACCCAACTACCATCAGGCGCTTTTTGCTGAAGTACTTGTTCGTAATCTTTACCAGAAATAACGTTGCCTATAACGTTTAAAAAGATTTTTGTATCACTCGATCTGACATCTGAAAGGGATATGACGAATTCTACTGAGTCTCCTTCGTTGACAGAAGAAGCGTTAGAAATACTTAAAGTTTTTCCCACGTTGTACGTAAAAGTTTTTTCAGTCGTCGAGTAGGTCGTTCCGTCACTGACGATAAACTTAAATCGGTCATACGCCAAAGCGACGGTTCCCTCTGAAGTAAACACTAATTTTCCCGCGTCAATATCCGCTTTTAAAATTTCCGTGTTCGCCGTCACGTTCATGCGGTTGAATAACAGTTGACCAGTATTAATTTCACTCACGTTTGTGATTTTCACCTTGGCCAACGCGTCGCCATCAGTATCATGAAAACCAAAATCATTCGCTTGAATGACGTATTCGCTATTTGGCGTCATTGAGACGACTTGATTGACCGCCGTCGGAGTCGTGGGAGTATGAGTAATATTTAACGTTAAAACCGCGCTGGCGACGTCGGCGTCATTGTCTATAAGATTCATCGTCAACTGTTCGACCTTGTTTGTATGAACTATAGGTCGATAGGTGTAAGCTCCCGTAATAAAATTAACGTCTATTTCTCCATACGTCAAACGAATGGTCTGATCGACGTTGTTCGCGTCATACACATGCGTGACGCCGTCATATACGATGCTGGCGATATGCCCCCCGTCCGCGCCAAAAACTATGTCTGAGTTTCCACCCTTCATGGCGTCAATCGAACCCTCAACGCTGTATACGGAATCAACCAACACCGCGTTTAAGTCATTGACGTTTCCAACGATTATGGCGTCACCTGGATTCGCCAATTCATTCATGATTACGTTTGCCGACGTGCTGCTCGTCCCATCTCCAAACATGACCGCCACGGACGCGTTGGCGTTTGCCGTTACAAAGTTGTTCCAGGCGAGAGTGTCTCCCTCATGCCCCGTTGATGGCGCGCCATCGCTCAAGAAATAAGCGATCGTTTGGTCGGCGTTGAAGGAGTCCGCTTTCGTTTTGTCAAATTGACTCGCCGCCGTGTCAATTCCCAAGTCAAACCATGTTCCGCTATAATAAAAAATATGTCCCGCGTCTGAATTTTCCACTTTGCTCAACGTTGGATCGTACGCCAAATATTTTAAAGCGTCCGTTACGGAAATCCAATCCGTATAACTGAAGCCATTTTGATCATACGCGTTTACTTCTTCGCTAATCAAATCAACTCCATTTTCCGTACCTGACCAAAAGCCCACGATTTTAACGTTCACTGTACCCAAACTGGCGTACTTTTCAATCATGTTTTGCAATGACTCAGTCATCCACTCCATATAATTTTTACCATTGACGACGTCTTGCATGCTGCTAGAACGATCAATCACCAATAAAAGGTTCGTGTTTACCGTATTGCCAACGACTATGGATTCGGACGTGTTTTGTATATATGGCGCGTCATCCACTATGGTCACGTCTAAGGCCGCCGTTTCGGAAAAACCCGTTCCCTCAATCGTATAGGAAAATACCTCATGAACTTCAGTGTCAATTGTAGAGAGCTTAAAATTGTCTATATACGCGTCTTCCGTTCCTGACTTGCTATTGGCGAGATTCACAAACTTGACTTCTATGTCGCCATTTACGTCCGTCGTGGCGCTGTATTCCATATGAATACTCTTTACTCCCGTATACTCGTAATGATTCACCAGCTGATTGTTTATCAAGACGTCAAAAAATTCAGTGCCATCTTTATCCAGTCCCGCGCCTGTAAAGTCAAGATCAAACTCAACGCTCACCTCCGTGTTGGAGTTATTTACGCCCAGATGAAAAGTTTTGTAAACGCTGTTGTTCGTTATATGCGCGGTATCGCCACTCGCGGCCACGTCTTGTTGTGGAACCAACAACATTTGACTCCCGTTGGCGGTAACTATGGTAGGAGTTATGGCGTCTCCGTTGACTTCGGTTCCCCAACTTCCATCGTAAACGTATTCAAAATTTTCACTCACTACCGGCGTCACGTGATTGATTTTATTGTTAAGGGTATAGGAGTAATCTCCAAAGTTTACAGAAGCTTTGTCCGTATTGACGACAAGAGTGTTTCCCGCGGCGGTCGTGATGGTGGTTGAAACGCCGGTTGACGCCGTGTCAACTCCTCCTAGGCTAATTTTTGTAATTATTCCATCCGACGGTATGGCCGTGCCATCGTCATTTGTCAATAAATTTCCAGTAGCCACTTCCGTCGTAAGAGCTTTCGCGGAACCGATGGACATCGCTTTTTCATAAACCGTAGCGGTAT
>CALDOC010000313.1 GCA_937914675.1 uncultured Sulfurimonas sp. | reverse complement strand
ACTGTAAGAGCCGTCTTTTTCTTGATAATCGAGTCATTAATTTTCTTGACGCCAAGATCATGCATCAACGCGGCTTTTCCCACTTGAAACGTCTCTTCTTTGGAAAAGTTTAGAAAATGACTCAGCATTATGGAGTAAATGCAAACGTGCAAAGAGTGGTAGAGAATGGAATATTCACTGATAAAGTGCGGTATCATGCCTTTTAGATAATTAGGATTGTATTTTATCAACATAATTAAAGATTTCACTATTTGGTCGAGACAGCTAGTGTTTATGACGTCTTCTTTTGATTTTAAAAAATCGTTAAAAATCTGCTTGTTAATTTCGTATAAAAAGCTAAGCACCATTTTAAAGTCGTTTTTGTTGTAGGAGATATAAGTATCAAGCGTTTCACAAGATAAGGTCTGTTTATGCTGATTTTTTTTAGCTACGTACAACTTATCTTGATTTTGCAGTTTCGTATAGAGCGTATCCGTTAAGACGGTTCCGGCTTCAATAATAATGATATAATTGTCAGCCCGCTGAATAAGTACGTTAAAAACTAAAGCGCGTCCCACTTCTAAAGAGTTTATGTCGATTTCATTGTGTGTTTGAGTTTGTTTGATATCTGTGTATATTACTTTCATAGTTACAATTATATCATTTTTATATAATAAATATCAAATCTTTTTATATACTATATAAAAACTTTTTGCAACAAACTTGCAACGCAAAAATGTAATAATTATGAATAAAAAATTTGGAGGCAGTTCATGGATTTAAATTATGCGTCGCTACATGTTGGCAGAAGCATTGTCGCGTCTTCCATTGGCTCATCAGGTATAAGCCTTGTCGACAACACTCCCACACTCTATAAATACTCACAAGAAGCAAACTACGAAAAGCATAGGCTGCTAAAAGGTTTTAAGTCCTATATCAACCGTTATGGAAAAATAGCCGCCACTTCGGACGATGGGAAGCATTTCATACTTTGCGATTCGCAGAGCAATCGCGTTTTGTTTTTCAATCTGCAAACAATGTCTTTAATGGCACAGGTCAAGTTTCCAAAAACTCCGGATTTTTGTACGTTTAGCCATGATTCGCGATACTTTGCCATAGCCAACATTGTAGGTAGATTCGCTTTTTATGACATTGATTCGAAAAAAGTTCAAGGAGAACTGCAATTATCTGATGGAATATCCGCAGTTACTTTTTCAGACGATTCCACAAAAATAGCCATTGCCACGCTTGACAAAAAAGTATATTTGTTCGACGTTGAAAAAAACAATATTCAAAGCGTTTTTTCGATGGAAGAGATCGTTGAAGTTTTATCCTTTGGCAAAAACTTGACAAACATAGTCGCGTTTACTCGCGCTGGAGAGACTTTTGTCATTAAGCACCTCATAGATAAAATCACGATGGCGGATCCATGTTCTGAATGGCCGACTACCTCCGCGCATCAAGAAAATAGCGCCGTGACACTGATTGGTACGCGGAGCAATGAGATTTATATATATACGTCTTCTAATGGCGACAAACTTGGAAGTATGACTTTTGAGCATTGGGGAGTAACTTCCATTAGCGTTTTTGAACTAAAAGTTTTTCTTGGATTTTCTGACGGGCATGGAATTATTTTTGACTTGAAACCACATGTAAGTGAGGCTATCAAAGCGCTAGATGAAAACAACTGTGAGAAGCTTTCTCTTTTAGTGGCTGAGTTTCCACTTATCTTTGTCCATGCTCCATTATGTGAAAAAATTCAGGAACGCTATCTCGATATTTTTGAGTATAAAGCCATAACGCATGAAGAAAAAATCGGCTTAGAGGCTTTAATCTCGCTCATTATATCTTCTAGTGGAAATAAGCGTAGTTTGCTAGCGGCGCTTTATTCATCGCCAAGCATAGTGCCATTTATGGAAAGTATGGATGAAGGAAATTTTGAAAACGCCTGTTCAGTCGCTGACGACTCGCCACTTCTTCGACAGCTTAGAGAGTTTACCGAAATTCGTACGACTTGTCTTATGGAACTTAAAGAGGAGATGAGAATCCTTGAGACAAACCCCGCTAAATTGATCCAACATGTGGAGTCCATGCCAGCTAGATGTAGAGAATGTTCTCATGGAATCTTACCTAACGTGAGCAACCTTGAAGAATCATATACGCAGTTACTCTCAAGCGCTAACGCCCGTAATTTTCCCGTCGCCATGGAGATAGTCAAAAAATACCCAGTTCTCAAGCAAACGAGGATTTACCGTCGTTTAATAAATTATGGGGAGGCTTTTATAGACAAAACTCTCATTATGATCGCTGCGGAGAGAATGGAAGAAGCTGAGAAGTACGCGACAAACTTAACGAGAATAAAGCCCTTCGCTTTCACTGGAATCGATTTTCTCAAGCAGATTAAAGCGTACGCGACGTTTAAACAAGCGTGTGAAAAAAATGATTTAACTAAAATATTCGCTTTAGTCAGTGAACACGCGGCGCTTCGAACAACTGATAAATTCAACCAACAACTCGCTGAACATAAACACAAAGTACTCGACGCGGCGCTGTTTTACGCAAAAGTGGGAGACGT
>CALDOC010000312.1 GCA_937914675.1 uncultured Sulfurimonas sp. | reverse complement strand
TTATGTCTCCCGTCTGCGATGAGCTTTGAGAATCCGCCGACATGAAGATGTTTCTTTGGAGTCCAAGCTTGCTAATCTCTCCTATAATCTTATCGCTAAGCAGTCCATAGCTAAAATCGGAAAAGATTATGAGGTCTATCTCGTCCACGCAGTTTTTCACCTCGCAAAGTATCTCCTTTTCTATGTCCTTGGAGACGCCATGTTGTTTGAGATGGTTCACTCTTAGCAGTGTTTTGTTATTTGCTCGAAATCTCTGTTTGAGCGTGGTTGGACGGGTATTGTCACAAAACAGAAAAGTATCTATGCTTAAAGCTTCCAAACCCTCTTTTACGTACTCTCTGTTCTCATCTTCTCCAACGATAGAGATAAACTTGACGCTCGCGCCTAAAGTTTTCGCGTGAGAAGCGACTATGGCGGCGCCGCCTATAAACTTGTTGGTGGCGATTGGACTGACGACTATGGTCGGGTCCTCTTGGCTCATGCCCAACGCTTCGCACGTGACGTACTCGTCGACGATGGTGTCGCCAATGACGAGAACTCTTAGCGAGGCGAATTTTTCTACAATATCTTTTAAAGTATCAAGTTTTATCTCATGGCGTTTGAGGTAATTAGCGCTATGACGAACGTTGTTGCTCAGTGATAAAAACTCTCGTTTTAGCAAGTCCATGGACGAAAATCCAATTTCACCCGAACTAAAGAGGAGTTTCCCTCCATAGGCGTTTATCACTTCGAGTTCAGGATTCTCTTTACTCTCATGCTCTTTACCTTTTACAACTATGTCCGGTTTATAAGTTTTGACGTACTCAATGGCGGGTATGTCCAAGATAAAAGCTTCGTCAACGTAACTCGTCGACTTAATGGACTCTAAACGAATATCTTGACTTATGCCTTTGTCGCTAATCTTGTCGCTGTTTACACCCACGGTTAGGTAGTTTCCACTCGCCTTGGCGAACTTTAAAAGTCTGAGGTGTCCCGGATGAAGGACGTTAAAGTCTCCGTATACAAATACTTTTTTCACTTATTCTAGCCTAAATAAAGTTTATGTGTTGGGGCTT
>CALDOC010000311.1 GCA_937914675.1 uncultured Sulfurimonas sp. | reverse complement strand
TAACAAAAAATCAATAGAACTATCATTAATTATGAATCAAAACACTCCAAGTTGCCTATATGGCGATCTTTTAAGAATAAAACAAATAATGTTTAACTTGCTGAGCAACGCTCTGAAATTTACGCCTGAAAATAAAAAAGTCATGGCAACCATCATGTACGACGCAAAAACGACGACCCTTAACGTAAGCGTGGAAGATGAAGGAATTGGCCTCTCTTTGGAAAATCAGAAAAAAATATTTACGCCTTTTGAACAAGCGGACAACTCCACTACGCGAAAGTTTGGCGGGACTGGTTTAGGTCTGTCGATATCTTTGAAACTAGCTCAAATGATGGATGGAAAAATTACGATTGAGAGCAAAGAAGGCGTTGGCAGTAAGTTTGTTTTGGCGGTACCACTTGAAGAGTGCGTTACTCCATTAGTCACTTTAGAAGAAGTTCCGCAGACGCCGAACTTTGAGGGATTGTCGCCATGTGGCTCATACAACTCTTTTTAATCTAAGTTATTTTATAATCAACCAACGCAAACACAAAAGGGGAAGTGATGAGTTCTAAGCGAAATATGATAGATGATGAATTAAAAGAAAATTCAAAACTAGATGAAATAGTGCATGAAGACAGAAGAAAAGACAAAAACGAGAATGCTCAAGAACAAGAAAAACGCGGTAAAACAAACGCAAAAGAGAGAGTGGCGGTTTGGGTAAAAAATGAAGTTTTAGAGTATGAGAGTGAACTAAACGAGCTTCAAATTGAACTTCTTAAGATGCAAAATCATATCAAAGCGACTGGTCAAAAAGTTTTGATGATATTTGAGGGTCGCGACGCGGCTGGCAAAGGCGGGACGATTAAGAGAATTACGGAACACCTTAATCCTCGTGGAGCTAGAGTCGTGGCGCTTGACAAGCCTAGCGACACTGAAAAAAGTCAATGGTACTTTCAAAGATACACTCACTATTTACCATCCGCCGGAGAGATAGTTCTTTTTGACAGAAGTTGGTATAATCGTGGCGGAGTTGAGCCAGTTATGGAGTTTTGCACGCAAGAGGAGCACAAAGAGTTTTTACGCGAAGTGCCCGAGTTTGAGAGAATGCTTGTGAACTCTAATATAAAAATATTCAAGTTTTACTTTTCAGTATCTAAAGATGAGCAAAAAAAACGTTTTGAAGAACGCAAAACCGACCCCTTGAAACAGTATAAATTATCCCCGGTTGATGAAAAATCACAAGGTCTTTGGGACAATTACACCATCGCCAAATACTCAATGTTGTTAGCTTCTCATTCCGAGCACGCGCCGTGGACGATTATACGCTCGGATAACAAGAAAAAAGCTCGCATTAACTGCATTAAGCATATACTAAACAATTTTGAATACCCTGACAAAATGAAGAATAAAGAGTTAAAAGCCGATGACAAAATAAGAGTGTACGCAGACGAAGAAATTAGAATCATGGAGACGGAGATGTCTTTAAAATAGATTATTAATTAATTTACTTTTGCTATAATCACCTTTTTAATTAAAAGGTGGATTATGCTAAAAAACATAGGTAAATTTATATTCATGATAGAGCTTGGATTTAAATATATAACAATCTTTAAAAGAACTTTTTTTCATCCCTTTATAACGCTAAAACCCGCTTACAGACAACTCTCGCAAGATAGACAATCATACTCAAACAAGGTGCTTGACTTTTTAAACATAGAAGTGAAAATCATTGGCGAACTTCCAAAACAAAACAAAATTTTATACGCGATAAACCATCGTTCGCTTCTTGACATAATCGTCATGGAGAACGTATTTTCAAGATATGACAAAAGCGGAGCTTGGATAGCCAAGCAGGAGCTTTTCGAGTCCATCGTTTATGGCAAGTTTTTTGAGTATAGCGGCTGTATCGCAGTTGATTTGGAGAGCAAAAAAGGTCTGCTTAGTTTTTTTAAAAACATAAAAAAAACTTTCTTCAAAGTTGACGACATGAATCTTTACATGTTTCCAGAGGGTGAGCGTTTTGGAGGTGAGGGCCTTACAAAGTTTCAAAGTGGAGCGCAAAAGATAGCCAAAGCGAACAACCTTGACGTCGTGCCAATTTACATAAATGAAAAGATGGAAAAAGTGTTTGAGAACGCTCCATATCAAACAAAAGTAATTGTCGAAGTCAACGTGGGAAAAGTTATCTCTTACGACAACCTAGAAAAAGAATATACCGAGTTTTACAACTCCATAAAAAAGGCGTAAGAATGAGAAAAGTAAAACTAGGCGTAAACATAGACCATGTCGCCGTTCTTCGTGAAGCGAGAAGAGTGAACGATCCCGACATATTGCAAGCCCTGCTCGTCGCTTGCGAAAGTGGCGCCGATCAGATAACAATTCATTTAAGAGAAGATAGACGACACATCCAAGACGTGGACGTTAAAAACATCATGTTACACTCAAAAGCGCCGGTAAATTTGGAGTGTTCCATAAACAGAGAGATTTTGGACATCGTCAGCGCCATCGCTCCGCATCGCGCGACTTTGGTTCCTGAAAAACGCGAAGAGGTCAGCACCGAAGGGGGTCTTGACGTTTTCACTTACTCGGATGAAATCGCCTTCGCAATAGAGCAGCTTCATGACTCCATAATCCCCGTTTCACTTTTTGTAGACCCAACCATTGAAGCTATGATTAAATCAAAAGAGTTGGGAGCGGAAATGGTAGAGCTTCACACGGGTACGTTTGCCAATCTTTTTAACATGCTCAACTCCTCTTTGCCTCATTCAAACCACTCGGTCAAAGAGTTGGAACTTCCCCGTTACAGACTATCCGAACTCTTGGAAAACTCCATAGAGCAGTTAAAACTTTCAGCGATTCACGCGGACAAATTAGGTTTGGAAGTGGCGGCTGGACATGGACTCAACTATCACAACGTTCATGAAATGATGAAGATAAATGAGATAATTGAATTAAACATCGGTCAAAGCATTATCGCTCGCAGCGTTTTTTCTGGTCTCAAAGACGCCGTTAAAGAGATGAAAAGACTCACGACTAGACATGCGTAAACCAAACATAGCGATTAGCGTAGGCGACTTAAACGGAGTGGGCGTTGAGATAGCGCTAAAAGCCCATGACGAAGTTTCAACGCTATGTTCCCCCATTTACTGCGTAAACGCCAACATGCTGAGCAAAGCGGCGAAGCTTTTAAACGTGGAACTTCCAAGTAATTTTACGATTCATGACGTCGAAGGCGATTTTGAAATAGAAGCGGGAGTCGTAAGCGCCAACTCTGGATTGTACTCGTACGACTCCTTTATGAGTGGAGTGGAACTTTGTGAAAAAAAGGAAGCCGACGCGGTTGTCACGATGCCAATCCATAAAGAAGCTTGGATGCTCGCTGGGCTTGATTTTAAAGGTCATACCGACCTACTTCGCAAACACTTCGACAAAGACGCCATTATGATGCTTGGCTGTCCTGAGATGTACGTGGCGCTCTTCACCGAACACATACCAATCAAAGACGTCGCGTCCTCCATCAAATACAAAAAACTGAAACAATTTTTCGTAGATTTTCATGACTCGATACCAAACGAAAAAGTCGCCGTACTTGGTCTCAACCCCCACGCCGGCGACAACGGAGTTCTCGGACATGAGGAACTCATCATAACCAAAGCCATAAAAAGCGCGAACAAAAAAGTGGGATTTGAGCAGTTTATAGGTCCCGTCGTTCCCGACGTGGCGTTCACTCCCCACTTTAGAAAAAATTTCAACCACTTTATTGCAATGTATCATGACCAAGGTTTGGCGCCGCTAAAAGCGCTCCATTTTGACGAGAGCGTGAATATATCTCTTAATCTGCCAATCGTAAGAACTTCAGTCGATCATGGCACGGCGTTTGACATCGCTTATCAAAACAAGGCTAAAACCCTGAGTTATCTTAACGCCATAAAATCCGCCATAAGTCTCTCTCAATCTAAATTATAATAATTATCCTTTAAGGATTAATTGTTATAATTATTATAAATAAATACACAAAAGGCATATACATGAAAAAAGTACTAACGTTAGCGTTGTCCGCATCGTTTTTAATCGCGGGTTCATTAGTTCAAGAGGCCAAAGACGCTGGGTTGGTTCCAATTCCATCGTCAAAAGCGGAGTTGCTTAAACTCATAGACAATCCTAAAAATCATATAACCGATGAAAAAGTAAACCTTGGCAAAAAGCTCTATTTTGACCCAAGACTTTCAAAAAGTGGTTTTATAAGCTGTAACTCATGTCACAACCTCGGCGAGGGTGGCGATGATGGACTAGAAGCCGCCGTAGGACATAAATGGACTGTAAATCCCCACCATTTAAACTCGCCTACGGTTTATAACTCCGTATTTAACGATAAACAATTTTGGGATGGAAGAAGTCCTCACCTTGAAGACCAAGCGCAAGGTCCAATCCAAGCGGGTCCAGAAATGGCGGCGACAAAAGAGCACGTAACCGATACCATAAATTCCATACCGGCGTACGTTAACGAGTTTAAAAACGCTTACGGCAAAAGCGTAGATATTACGTTTGAAAAAATCACGGACACCATTGGACTCTTCGAGAGAACTTTAGTAACTCCTTCGGCGTTTGACGACTTTATGAATGGCGATAAAAAAGCTCTTACAAAAAAACAACAAGATGGTCTACAAACTTTCATACAAGTGGGATGCGCGACTTGTCATAATGGCGTGGGTATCGGTGGTGGAATGAACGCGTTCAACGTAACGGAGACTTACAAGCACATGAACGTGGGAGATTTTAAAGGCGACGCGAACGGCATGGTTAGAGTTCCCACTTTAAGAAACGTCACTCAAACCGCGCCATATTTTCACAACGGCAAAGTGGCGACTTTAAAAGAAGCCATAATAGAAATGGGAAGAATTCAACTCGGTACAAAAATAGATGACAAACAAGCTAAATCCATTGAAACGTTCTTACAAGCGCTTGATGGCAGAAAAGCGGCTATCGATTTTCCAATACTTCCAGCTTCAACGGATAAAACCCCAAAACCTGATTTAAATTAAGAATGCAAAAAGGAGCTAAGAATTACTTAGCTCTCTTAAACGCAAACCTCTTTTTTAGAGATAAAATTAAGCTCTTTACAAGTAAATCCCGCCTCTTTTCTCGCCCCTACGTTTATGTTTTTAGGACGAAGAAAACCTTGTGGATAGTACTTGTCGATTATCTCAAAATAAACGTCTTGGCTCACTCCGTCTATTTGACATGCGTAATTAAACCACGCGTCGCCTTTTTTTACGTGGTCAACCTCTTCCTCTAAAATAATGGTTAAGGCGTTTATGATTTTTTGCACCATTGCGCTTTTTGGCAACTTTGTTAATTTCGTGAGTATCAGGGGAGTCGCGTCAAGTCCATTGGCTTCCAAGTAACGGGGAACGACGGCCATGCGCTCTAGCAAGGTTCGCGTTCTTTGGCTCGCTTCAAAAAGAGCGTCATGAACTTCAATCGCGCCATACTCCGAGTCGAGTTCATGAAGCAGTTTTTCCAACGACAAAAAGTGCCGTATCTCGTCGTCCGCCACTTTAAGCCAATCCGCGTAATACTCCTTTGGCATGTTTTGAAATCTATACGCCCCGTCAAGAGCCAAATCTATGGCGGAATATTCTATGTGGGCGATGGCGTGAAGCAAATTTATCTGTCCATCTTTTGCGGTGAGATTACTCCGTTTTGGAACGTTTTGAGGGACGACCACTCGGCATACCCGACTATATGAGGGCTCACTAAACTCTTTAGCTTCAAATCCATTCTCAAAGTTTAATTTATTCGCGCAAAATAGCGAATAAAACGCTTCAAACGTTTTGATTTTGTCTTTTGGATTTTTCTCTTCTAAAATTAACTCTAATTCTTTATAAAAATTCATAGCGACATAATGCTATAATTGCGCTAAAAAAGAGATTACAATGACTATAAAAGTTCAACCTATGGGCGTTTACCAAACAAACTGTTATATCGCCACCGTTGATGGCAAAGACTTCATTATCGATCCGGGGGTCGACGCGACGAAATGGGTCAAAGAAAACGTCACAAATCCCGTCGCCATACTCAACACGCATGGACACTTCGACCATGTGTGGTCAAACGCGCAACTTCAAAAAGATTTGGGGGTGAAGCTTTACACTCCAAAGGGCGACGTGATGCTCTTAAGCGGTAGTTCATGGATGCCGGACCTTCCGCCCTCCACTCCCGACGTTGAAATCGTTGGCGACGAGGAGCTGGACTTCGATGGAGTGAAGGTGAAATTTCGTCATTTTCCAGGTCACTGTCCGGGCTGTTCCACCATTGAAATTGGAGACGCCATGTTTAGTGGAGACTTCATATTTGAGCGAAGCATAGGACGAACCGATTTTCCTTACTCTAGTCCATCGGACATGAAGGAGTCTTTGGCTAAATTTAAACTTTTAGATTACGACAAAACAATTTACCCCGGTCATGGGGGAACGACGACTATAAAACAAGAACAAAAATATACTGATTATTGGAGAAACGCGTTATGAGTCATTTTGATGAAAGAGCCCAACATTGGGACAAAGGCGACATACAAGTAAACGGCGCGATGAGAATCGCTCAAGCGATAAACAACGCAATTGAACTCCATCAAGAGATGGAGATTATGGATTTTGGCGTGGGAACGGGTCTCTTGGGATTTGAGATAGCAAAAAGCGTCAAAAAAGTTTACGGAGTCGACACTTCGCCAAAGATGTTGGAAAAATTGGAAGAAAAGAACACGGCGCAATTAAGCATAACTCCATACTGTCAAGACATTATAAAAGAGCCATTAGCGCAAAAATTTGATGGCTTGGTGAGCTCTATGACTCTGCATCATGTCAAAAATTTAGAAGATTTTTTCACAACGATCCGTACAAATCTTAAACAAAACGGTTTTATAGCCATAGCCGACTTAGAGAGTGAAGATGGAACGTTTCATTCCGACAACGCGGGTGTTTTTCATTTTGGTTTTGATGAAGAAGAGCTTTGCGCCATAGTAAAAAACTGTGGATTTAGCGACGTTAAATTTGAAAACATCAACACCATCAATAAACCGCATAAAGATTTTGGCGTATTTTTACTCAGCGCGAAAGTGAATTAAAGTTCACCTTCGCCATCCTCTTTTTCATCTTCAAAAAGCTTCAATTTTAAAATATGCTTGTCCGTAATGACGGTTTTAAACTCGCCTTCAAAAACTTTTATCTCTAAAACAAAGGCTTCAACGTGAACGTTGCGTTTCCTTCCCTCTTTGTTTCTCACTCTCGCCACGACTCTCACTTCGTCATGAAATTTCACGGGAGAGAGAAACTGGCAATCGCTCGCCACTAGCACCACGTTTTTTTCATTTACGGCGACCATTGCGGCGTAATCGGCGGCGCTAAATATAAAGCCGCCATGTATCAAGCCAAACTCGTCGGCGAGCATCTCGGAAGTCGTAGTCAAGAGAAGCTCAACGTAGCCAACTTCATGTTTGAGTATTTCACCGCTTAGCGCTTGATTAATCCGCTTGTGCGTCTTGATTACAACTTGCTCTTCACCGTAGATGTAGGAATCTAACTCTAACTCTTCATCCTCTTTTTTCGTCTCTTTCACCTTTTATCCTTTCTTAGCTTCACGTAGACCCTGGCTGGCGCCGGATAGCCCTCCACCGTTTTTGAGTTATCGTTTGGATCTAAAAAATCCTCCAAAGACTGCCCCTCTATCCACTCAGTTTTTCTCTGCTCATGCGGCTGAGTCAGCGAAGTCTCTAAAACTTCAAAATCATGAAAACCGGCGCGTGAACACCAATTTTTCAAAGCCTTTATGGTAGGCACGAAATAAACGTTTGGTATCTTGGAGTAAGAAGACTCTGGACACAAACACGTCTCGTCATCGCCCTCTATGTAAAAAGTGTCCAAAATGACTTCGCCCCCTTTGTCCAAACCTTTATGAAGAGATTTTAACATCGCGACTGGGTCGCTTCTATGGTACAAAACGCCGAGACAGAAAATGACGTCAAACTTCTCTTCGTAAAATTCTAAATGCTCGACGCCTAAGAGTTCATAAACTATTTCGCTTTTTACGAAATGATTTATGAAGTCAAACTGGGTTTTATACAGAGGCGACGGGTCGAAACCCACCAAAGATTTTGGCTTGTCCTCTTGCATCCGAAACAGATAGTAACCGTTGTTGCAGCCTATGTCCGCGACTCTTTTGTCTTTCAAATCAAAATGGGGACGAAGCAGGTTGTATTTAACTTGGCTCTGCCACTCGCTGTCTATAAAAGTCGCTCCTATCTCAAAAGGACCTTTTCTCCATGGCATAAGCAGTCTCGCCGTCTCATATATCCGACGCTCGTCAAGATCCGCGATTATCTTAACTCTATCGGACAATTCAACCTCGCACTCTATCTCCGCTAAAGTCTCTAAAGCTTCACGAAGTGGAGCTATGTTTTTCCAAGTCATCCATTTTTTTCTCTCTGTTCTAAGGTCTTCTAAGTTCATGGCAATCACTATAATATTTATTTTGATATAATTGTATCCAAATTACTAAAGGATTTTTAATGAGATTAGAGAAAAAAGCGACCGTTGTTTCGACAAGCGTCGCCGCGTTATTGGTTCTTATGAAATTAACGATTGGAATTTTAAGCGGTTCCATAGCTGTTTTGGCGTCCGCGATTGATAGTTTATTGGACTTGACCGTATCGCTTTTCAACTACTTCGCGCTACACAATTCTGAAAAAAATCCCGATGAGAACTTTCACTTTGGACGCAGCAAGATAGAACCGCTCGCGGCGGTCATAGAAGGAACGGTCATCTCGCTTTCGGCGTTCTTTATTTTGTACGAAGCTCTTTCAAAAATCGTCCATCCTAAAGAGATGTCGCACATGAGCGAGAGCATCTTCGTAATGATAGCCTCGTTTTTAATTACCGCGTTTTTAGTCGCGTTTTTGAACCATGTCGCGAGTAAGACTAAAAACATGGTCATAAAAGCCGACGCCCTTCACTACAAAACGGACCTATTTTCAAACGGAGCGGTTTTGTTCGCTCTTGGGGTCATACACTACACGGGAGAGCAACTCATAGACCCAATTTTAGGAGTAGGGATTTCTATTTATATGATATATTCCGCTATGCCAATTGTAAAAGAGGGAGTTTTAATGCTACTTGACGCCGCCGCGTCCGCCGAAGAGATAGCTAAAATACAAGAGATTATAGAGTCTGAACCTATCATAAAAACATATCATAATTTACAAACAAGAGAATCTGGTTCGCACATTTTCATCTCGGTTCACGCCGTGTTTAACGTTAGCATTTCGCTTTACGACGCGCACATAGTTTCTGACAAAGTCGAAGCGAAAATAAAAGCTTACTTTGCGGATAAAAAAACTCATATCCTCATACACATGGACCCCTATGACGACTCGGAGATCAATGATGACGAAGAGGAGTGGTAGGCGCTACTTTTGAGCCTTAGCGCCTTTGACTTTTACCTTCTTCGCTTTAAACATTTTACTCGCTATATTTTCTAAAAACACCGTCGCGTAAGAGCCTTTTGGCAACGTAAAAGAGATTTTCATAATGTCGAAATGATTCGTGTAGTCAATCTCTATATCTTTTGGAAATACTATGGCGGCGCGACGCAGCCCTTTGTCATAAAGAAATCCATCGTCGTATTTCGCCTCTATCTCACCGGCTTTAGCGCGAGAACGAAATACGTTGCGTCCGCAAAGAAGTCCAGTTGGAACCACTTTTTTGTCTTCAAAATCTTTTAAAGGTATGTTTTTTGGAGTAAAAAGTTTACCCTCGTTTGTTTGGTACAAATCGCCTTCTAAAAGCATGAACTTTCCATCGTTTCGCTCTCTGCTCATAAGAACTCTCTCTTCTAGCCAATCATTGAAAAACACGCTTTGATAAATCGAGATAAGAAAATTTTTGAGTTTCGCGTCTTCCACCTGCAATTCGCCTTCTATCATCTCTTTGGCTTGATTTATGGAGTCCTCGTCACGACCAAAACGCTGATAGCCAAAATAGTTTGGAAGTCCGTTTTTTTCAGATTTTCTCGCCAGTTTCTCAATCTGACCCGCTTGTATAGGCGTCACTTCAAAAAGCTTTATCGTAAAGCGGTTACCGATTAAATCCCCCATTCTTATCGAGTGGGTGTGCCTCGTCGCACTCAGTATCTTTATTTGGGGATGCTTAAATTTTTTCAACTCTTTTTCAAACTTGGACTCTATCGATATGTATTGCGTCGTAGTGGCGTGCTTGTCTTTTAGTCCGGCGTAACCAATTTTTTCCGCGTTAATGTTTAAAAAAGCCGCAAAAGTGGCAATCATGTCCCAAGTCGTCATCTCCACTTTTTTTACGTGAAGAATGGTAAAATTACCATTTCCTTTAAAGTCCATGCCTATCTCATCAACGATAAAATCATCTTGATTTTGTTCAAACTTGAAATGTATCGGCTCTTTTTCTTCTAAATAAATTCTATTCATATTTCTCTCTTTTTATAGTTGTAAAAACTTCAATTCTTTTGACGCTTTTAGTATGTCCGCGTTTATAGCTCTCTTCAACTCTTCTAGCGAGTCGAATTTTTCGTTGTTTCGTATGAACGCCACAAAACTGATGGCCGCTTTTTGGTCGCATGAGACTTCGCCGTCGAGTATGTGCGTTTCGATGGCGAAACTTCCATCTGTCGTTCTCCTGCGTCCTATGAATGAAACGGATGGATGATAGTGTTCCTCATCGTCAATGCGAGTTAACGTCGCGTAAACGCCCTCTTTTGGGATGATAAAACCTGATGATTCTATATTTATCGTAGCCACCAACTCTTTTTTGCCAATCCCTTGACCTGAGACGCGCTTTCCTCTTATCGTATAGTTGTGTCCCAAAAAGTCGTTTGCGCCTTTTACGTCGCCTATGACGAGTTTTGCCCGTATCTTGTGCGAGTGTATCGAATCTCCGTCGTGGGTCACCTCGGCCACCACGACGACCTCGCCGCTGAACAAATTTTTCAAATCTTTAAACGAATACTTTCTATCCTTTCCAAAATGAAAATCGTATCCAACGACTATTTTTTGCAGTTTTGGAAATTTATCATGTAAGAATTCTATAAAACCAGAGCCGTCAAGATGGCGAACGCTATCGAGTTGGACAAAAAACATAGGATGGCGACTAAAATTTTCACGCTCTTTTTTTGGAGTAATGTTGGCGTACCCCGTTTCTATCACAACTATGGCTCCATTCTCGCCAAGTTCGCTAAAAAGCGCTTGATGACCCAAGTGCATTCCATC
>CALDOC010000310.1 GCA_937914675.1 uncultured Sulfurimonas sp. | reverse complement strand
CGGGGTTCATAAAGTTCCGTGGTAAACGCGACCATGCTTGGGTAATAAGCGTCTTGACTTGAAGTTAGCGTAATCGTAGCGCTCTGTTGAGAGTTTTGAAGAATTTCTAAACCACTTGAGCCAACGTCATGGTTTTGAATGTCTATTCCCGAGTTGTTTGTTAAACTTGGATTTGCGAGAAAACCACTTGTGGAGGAGTTAAAAGCGTTAGTTTTGTTAATATAAGTGCCATCTAACGCTAACGTGTCTCCCGTATATTGTATATCGCCCTCTCCAGCAAAGATAGAGAGAGTCGAAGCAATTTCACCACTTGTGGGGGCTAAAAAGCCAGTTACTTCTATTTCAACTTTCTTGTAGGCGCTTGAGGAAGAGACTCGTTTGTAACCATCAAAAACTGAAATATTCTTGAGCGTCTCCGTGCTCGTAGGCGAGTCGTCTTGGTAAATCACCGCTAAAGTCCATGCGCCATAATAACCTAAGTTACTATGGCGCCCCTCTCTAGCTTTAATGTTTGCTCCCGTGAACCAGCCATTTGCCTCGGCGCCTGTGAGACCAACCAACTCTTTGACGTCGCCATAAGTCGCATAAGTGTATTGATTGTTCGAGTACTCAAATATGTCAGTTTGGTCTATCGGAACTTCAAAGCTTGTTGCATCAGGCATTGTTAATTTCATAGGAGAGCCATCTAGCGCGGCGAGCGTGTCTGCCTTGTTTTTCGCTAAAAATCCTTGCGTGTAAAAACCTGCCCAAACAATTTTTGCCGCTGCTGGAATACCCAAAAGTTGCGCTTGAGAAGAGTTGTTATAAGTACTACTTACGCTATCCGTATCGACAAAGCTAAGATTTAAACTGTTGTTTGATTTGGTTGTCGCTTGACAAGTCGACTTGCCATTTTTCCAACATAAAACGGTATTTCCTATAACTTTTAGATTTCCTTTTATGTTCCTCGTCGTAACTGGATTTCGAATGGTAAACTCTCTTTGACCATCCGTAACGATATTAACGTCACAACTACCAAAATCCGCTTGAGTGTTTAAACTAACCGCGTCATATTCAAATTTTTGGTTATTCTCCATGGTAATGTCTTGTTGAGCGGTAACGCCACCTTTCCAACCATCTGTGTTATTTGAATTTCCACTTAAAATAAACTGTTTTTCCGTATAAAAGAAAGCGGTAACGTCATACTGCCCACTACTAGACGTAAAGACGATGTCTCCTTTGGAGAATATTAAAAGATTAGAAGCGTCTCCACCGTTGTTTATGGTGATTGGCGCGCCTGAGAAAGTTAAGCCTTTATTTAAAAATATTTTAACCTGTCCATTCACTTCAACAATCATGTTGCTTCCACCATGAAGCCACTCATCTATATAATAATCACCCTCATTAAAGACGTACCTTACATAATCACCATCTGTAGTAAGCTTGTTAATCTTCATGTATTTTCTAGTGGAATCGCTATAAGCGCCTGTTGGATTAAACGTTATATCCGTATAGTTTTGGCTATTTTGCGCGTCAGCGGCTGTTAAAATACCCTCTTCGCTTGAACTTATAACAGCTCCATCATCCATTGTTTTTGTCGTTGTTTGCGATGAAGCGTAAAATGGAACAACATATTTCTCATACACTGGGTCCGCTTTTGTACATGGAGAGCCATCACATGTAACTTTACCATCGGAGAGCACGGGATTTATTGTTGTTGCGACGATGTTGTCAACGTTAATCACAGTCGTGCCACTATTTGCGCTTGTGAGGTCTAAGGTTTGGTACGTGGCTAACGCGCTTGGGAACAAACCACATTGAGTGGCTGGCGTTTGTACTTCGAGAGTATCACAAACACTTATAACGCCTTGATAAATCGCGTTGCCTTTTTTATACGTAGCTTGAAGAGCGCCACTCGTACTAAACATATCCATAAAACTTGAGCCATCATATACGCTCACCGAATGAGTTTCATTTGCGCCGACGACTCCCACGTCAAACGTCCAACCACCATTGCTAAACATCGTCACTGGACCCATGGTGTTGCCTGAACTATCTTCTTGACAATTTTCACCCTGATTGCCATCGTCTACTGAACAAGCGTCTAAAGAGCCAAAACTGAAAAGACTTGAGGTGGGAAGATAGACGATGACGTCTGTTAGACTTTCCGAGCTTATAACTGGCGTCGTCGTTTTACATACCTTATTT
>CALDOC010000309.1 GCA_937914675.1 uncultured Sulfurimonas sp. | reverse complement strand
GACAACGCGGCGGGCGTCAACACGTCGGACCATGAAGTCAATCTAAAAATTCTTTTAAACATCATTAAGTCAAAAAACCTTTTAGACGAAGAGGGAGTCAATAAAACTCTGCATAATCTGACCGATCAAGTGGTAAACCTTGTTTTGTGGAACAACTATCACCAATCGCTTACAATTTCAAGAGACGCCGAGTTAAGCAGACGCTATTTGAGCGACTTTTTATCCACTATCGAGGTTCTTGAAAACAATCTCAAAAGTTTTAGCAGACGTGATTTTTACATTCCCAAAAACGAGAGCGTCAATGAGGTTCTTTGTCCAAAAGGCTCGATTGTAAGACCGGTTCTTAGCTCTTTGTTGTCATATTCTAAAATCTTTGTAAAAACCATACTTTTAGACTCAAAACTCATTGACGAAAATTTCGCGTTGCCTTACTTATATAAGTACTTTCCAAAATCTTTTGTTGGAGCGTATGAGCACGAGATAACGCGTCATCCGCTTCGTCGCGAGATTATCGCGACGATGATAGCCGACATCGTCATTAACCTTCAAGGGGTTACTTTCATAGCTACGTATGAAGAGAAACATAAAGAGAAGTTTCTCTTAAAAATAAAATCATATTTGATTACAAACCAACTGTTTGGAGCCAACGACATTCGATATGAGATATTTAGAAACGATTTGGCGATGGATATTCACCAGCAGTATAAACTTCTTGGAGAGATAGAGAGAACTCTCAATTTTAGCACGAAATGGATGTTGAAATATTTAGGCAAGCATCAAGTCGACGTCAATCACATACTTGATTATAAACATGATTTATTTGAAATTTTGAGTAAAATCCAAGAGCATGACATTGTTCAAATCATTCCAGAGAATAAGCAATTTAATCTATTTTTCTCCGCCATCGACTATCTGAGATTTGCGGTTGCGGCAATCATGGTAAAAGAGAACTCGTCGCATACTTTCGACAACGTCGCGGTACTTTTTTATCTTGTGGTAAAAGAGTTTAAAATCGTGGAGATGATAACTTCGCTAGATACGATCGAGCTAAAATCGGAGAGTGAAAAAGTGTTAAGACAACAGATTATGCAATATATTGAGTATGTCGTCGTTCACTACACCGAGCAGATACTGGCGTTTCAAAGAGTAAACGAAACTTCGGCGGAGGCGTTTAAAAATTATCTACTCAATGAAAAAGAGCTGTTTGAACATATAAAGGGACAGATTGACGTCTTTATGTCTAAAGAGTTAAAAGACATAAACGAGGTTAGCATCACGGTTAATCAGATTATGACGTCTCTCATTTAGAGTAAGAAGAGTTAATAACTCTTCTT
>CALDOC010000308.1 GCA_937914675.1 uncultured Sulfurimonas sp. | reverse complement strand
ACGCTAGCAATACGATCAAAGGACTGCATGCGATAGAAGCAAAGATAGATAAATTAACGTCCGCTTTTGAGCAAATCGTACTTATGAAGGTTAATGGAGTGGAGATTGGAGTCGTCGTAGATAGAATAGACAAAGCGCATGATTTGGATGAAAAAAATTACTTCACTTCCACCAAAAACATGTCAAAAGAGAGTAAATACGTACAGTTTATAGATTATTACGAGATTTCAAAAAAGCTTATGTTTAGCGTTAAATTTACAAATGAATTCCACAAACTTCTTTTAGAAAACAGTTCTCAAAGTTCCGACCTTACCGCATAAACGCGATAAGCGACGCGGTAACAGCCACGTTTAAAGACTCCACTCCCCTGTTCATTGGGATGGAAATGGAGTCGTTGCATAGTTTTTCAACTTCATCGCTGACTCCGTCGCTCTCATTTCCTAAAACAAAAATCGACTTGCTAGTTTTATCCATATCGTACATGCTTTTTTTAGCGTGAGAAGAGAGCGCGTAAATCTTTGTCTCTTTTAAAGTGGGAAAAATTTCTTCCAAAGAGTCGCAATAGTATATTGGAAGCTTAAATAGCGTGCCCGCGCTCGCTTTGATGACGAGTGGAGATATTTTAGCGCTACTTTTTTTAGGCAGAATGATTCCATCGACGTTTCCAGCGGCGCATGAACGGATTATCATTCCCAAGTTTTGTGGATTTTGGACGCCGTCAAGCGCTATGAGTCTAAAGGAGCTTAAGTTTTTTATCTCGTTCGCGTTTAGGTAACTTTGCGCGATTATATCAATCGCCACCCCTTGGTCTTGTTTCGCGTTTTTACTGATGCGAGAGAGGGCGCTTTTGTTGTGATAGTAGACTTCAATATTGCGTTTTTTCGCAAGTGAAAGTATGGAGTTAATTATTCCATCGGTTTTGTTGGAGTCGGCCATGTGGATTTTATGTATCTCCACGCTTTCATCTTCCAAAACTTCTACGACTACGTTTCTACCATACAGCGTAATGATTTTGTTAAAAAACGCTTTTTTATC
>CALDOC010000307.1 GCA_937914675.1 uncultured Sulfurimonas sp. | reverse complement strand
CTCGTTTAAGGGAGCGTGAATGGTGATGACGTCGCAAGTTTTTAGCATCTCTTCCAACGTCGTTCTTTGGAAATCTTCAGTTCTGTTGACTCCGCTCGTCGAGTAATAAAGTATCTCCGCCCCAAATGTTTTCGCGATGTTCGCGACGCCTCGTCCAATGCTTCCCAAACCGATAACACCCCATTTTTTGCCTTTTACTTCAAAAAACGGATGTGAAACGTCCGTAAAAATGGAACCCTTTGAGTAGCTACTTGTTTTTACGACTTCATCATAATATTTGGAGTGTCCAATCAGATAAAAAAGCATGGAAAAAGTGTGTTGAATCACGGAGTCGGTAGAGTATCCAGCCACGTTTTTCACTTCCATGTTTCGCTCTTTTGCCGCGATTAAATCGACGTTGTTCGTTCCAGTCGCTGCGACGCAGACAAGCTTTAAAGAGGGAGCGTTTTGCATATGTTCGCGCGTCAACACCACTTTGTTTGTGACGACTACGTCCGCGTCCGCTATTCGAGATTGTGTTTCGTCCGCGGACGTCGTTTTATAAACCACGACGTCGCCCAAAGAGTCAAACCCGCTTAAATCCGTATCGCCAAAGGTCAAAGAGTCTAAAAGTACTATTTTCATCTACGCGTCTTTTATTTTCGTGATAAGCTGACGAGCTTTTTCCAGCGCTTTTTGAACTTCGTCAAAGACGAGAGCCACCGCCAAACGTCTGCCTTTGTGGGCTTCGGGTTTGGAGAAGACTCTCACGAAAGAGTTCGCGCTAAAGAGAGAGTCGTCCACGTCGACGACGGGAGCGTAATTGTGAGCTTCGCTTTTAAACGCGGCGGACGCGCCCGCGCCATAAAACGTAAAGCCCAAAGGAAGCCCCAAAACGGCTCTTAAATGAAGGGCGAATTCGCTTTGGCTTTGCGTGATGAGCGTCACCATCCCGGTGTCATGAGGACGAGGGCTCACTTCGGAGAAGTAAACTTCGTCCCCTTTTACAAACATTTCAACGCCGAAAAGACCCTGCCCGCCAAGACCGTCGGTAATGATTTTCGCCATCTCTTGCGCTTTTTGTTTCGCGACGTCGCTCATCCGCATTGGTTGCCATGAAAAAACGTAATCGCCGTCGCGTTGCTCATGACCTATCGGTTCGCAATAAACGGTCTCTTTGCCATTGCGAGCGGTAAGCATGGTAATCTCATAATCAAAATTCACAAACGCTTCCACGATGAGCTCGCTCGCGTCGCCGCGAGCCTCTTTCGCCATCTCCCAAGAGTTTGGCACGTCGCTCTCACTTCTCGCGACGCTTTGTCCATGACCAGAACTGCTCATGACAGGCTTGATGACGCAAGGAAATCCAAGCTCTTTCGCCGCTTCAAGCATACCCTCTTGAGTCGTCACGAACTTGTATGGACCGGTTTTTAGCCCCAACTCTTCGGCCGCGAACGTGCGAATGTTTTTGCGGTTCATTGTTTTTGAAACCGCGTCCGCGTTTGGAATGACGTTGAATCCCTCTCTCTCGGCTACAAAAAGAGCTTCAATGCTTATCGCTTCGATCTCCGGCAAAATGTAATCAGGTTTTTCACGACGAATTATCTCTAAAATGGCGTCTTTGTCTTGCATGTTTACGACGTAAGAGCGATGAGCCACATGATGCGCCGGAGCGTTTTCATATCTGTCGACCGCTATGGTTTCAAGACCTAAACGTTGCGCTTCGATGATGACTTCTTTTCCTAGTTCGCCAGAACCGAGTAACATAATTTTTTTTGAGTTTGATTTAAGGGGTGCGGAGAATTTCATAAGTATAATTCCTTCAATATTTATTGAAGGAATTATATCAAAATAGGGTTAAAATTAGTTTTTCAACCCTATGAGAGTCTGAAGAAGTTGATCCGACGTCGTAATCGTTTTACCGTTCGCTTGATAACCACGCTGAATGATGATCAGTTGCGTCAACGCCGTGGACAAATCGACGTTTGAGGCTTCAAGAGCCGACGCTTGAATGAATCCTCGCCCAGCGGTTGCCGCCGTACCGATAATTGGGTCGCCAGAATTGGCTGTTTGAGTATAAACGTTTCCACCCTCGCTTGACAAGCCTTCATTATTTGTAAACTTTGCCATGCCAAGTTGCGCCAACGCAAATGAACGTCCATTTGAGAATGAACCAATGAGCGAGCCCGATTGATCTATTCTAATCCCCACTATGTCTCCGCCCGTATAGCCGTCTTGAGATATGCCTGACGTCGCTGAGAGAGAATCAAAACTTGTCATACCTTCAAAAGTGTTCGCCGTTCCAAAC
The DNA here is from genome assembly GCA_937914675.1 of uncultured Sulfurimonas sp. Taxonomy (GTDB): domain Bacteria; phylum Campylobacterota; class Campylobacteria; order Campylobacterales; family Sulfurimonadaceae; genus Sulfurimonas. Next base: position 1,204 of record CALDOC010000307.1, on the reverse strand, counting down.
CCAAGAGAAACTTGTTGGTCTGGAGACGAACCATTATTTCCAGTGAACGATACGTTCGGAGGAGTGTATCCCGCCAAAGAACCATCATTATTAAATCTTATTGAACCTGTTTTCTGATTCGTTGGGACGATAGTATCTATGGAAGCCGGTTCTGGAACGCTTACAGTCATACTCCAAGTACTTCCCGCTGAAGCGTCTAAGGCGGTTTTTCTAAACTCCGTTCTAATCGTATGTTTAGAACCTAAGGAATCAAAAATATCAATACTGCTAGAGTGTGTTGCGGCATTAAAACTTTGGGAATACGCCGTGCCTGGAGTCCCTTTGGCAATAACTGAATTTAGCGCCGACATATTTGTTGTAAAACGCGTGTTTTCGCTAACGTCGCCATTGGCGATAGCCGTTATGTTCAAACTCATGTCATAATCATCTGCGCCAATACCCGCATTCTTTATCTCAAATTTCCCATCTGCATTAACAGTTATTTCAATCCCATTTGTAAGTCCACCATCATCACGAGCTTGAATTTCCATAGCTTCTCTCAAATCAGCCATTGTCGTAAAGGTTTTATCACCATCTGCCAACTTGATGGACGAGGTGGCGTTATACACATATTGATATGCGGTTGTAGGAGTATCTGTCGCGGGGTTTACAACTATTCCCGACGTGCCTGTATTATCTGTAAATCTAATGTTATGCGACGCTGAAGTACTTACGTTTGTATTTATTAGAGTAATCTCACCAGTTGGCGATACAGACGCTCTAACTCCAGTTAACGCTGATTGAGTATTTATGGCGGCGACAAATCTATTCGCGTTTTGCACCGCGGTGTCCGCTGGATCTCCCGCTACAGCCGTAATGTTTCTCACGCTTCCATCATCCATCGTCAACGTAACGTCAAGAGCCGTAGCCCCTGCGGCTACGGTGGCTCCAGGACCAACCACGCTATTAGAAAAAGACGCCCATACTCCTTGTCCCTCTTGGAGTGAAAAAGCTTCACCCGTCTCGTTGAACATGACTCCAAGATTTCCAGAATCTATGGCTCTTCCATTTGCGTCAACCGCTGCTGGGTCTGGTACGGCTATGCCAGTAGCGTAACTTTTAACTTCATAAGCGGAAGCGTAACTATCTACAAGTGGACCTGAGTTAAGATTTGCTTTTAAAACAACCTCCGACGTTGGATTGGCTGGAGTGGTAAGTCCTGGAG
>CALDOC010000306.1 GCA_937914675.1 uncultured Sulfurimonas sp. | reverse complement strand
ACGCGACTCTCCATAGAGTACTTTAATCTCGGCTTTTTTATAGGCGCTCGCGTCTTCTCCATTGTGGGCTCCATAACTCAAACCTTTGAGCTCGGAGAGTTTTCCACTCCATGAAATCCCTTTTGGATGAGCGGGTTTGTAGTACAGGTACCGCTCGGCGAATATGGCGATTGGCGCGCTAATCACGCTCTTTTTCTCATCTTCGGATAGCTTGAAGTTCGTGCCCAAAGCCGCGAGAACTTTCTCCTGAGTCACGTAATAGTTCACCATTTTTTGAATCGGATAGGTTGTGAGCGTTGCCGTCTCTTTTTCACTGTCGAGCGCGGCTTTTACAATCTCAAACGCCATTCCCCCGTTTGGATTTTTGCTTGAATAAAGCGGCGGCGTCTCCACGGCGACTATCTCGTTTTGCGCCGACGTAAACAGAGCGCTCGTAACGCGCGGACCCGACGCCATAAGAGACGCCGACGCGACAAGCGCGAGCCCTACTAGTTTTATGCCTAAAGTCTTCATATTATTCTCCTTAATCCGCTATCGCCGAGCCCGAGAGGACCAGCAGTTTGTCCCACAACTCGAAGTGGTGCCCAAACGGGGTTGTTTGTGAGAAAAAGATTGTGATTTTTTCCTCTTTGGGGTCGACGCTAAAACGCGTAGAGTACAAGCCCGCCCACTCGAACACTCCCACGTCGCCCGCGTCCACGTCGTGTTCCCTGTCTTGCTGAATGGCGAATCCAAGCCCAAACTTCCACCCCTTGTCGTGAAGAAAGTCCGCGTCGTATTCGCCGCTATGGTTCGTAGCCGTCATAAGTTCAACCGTTTTTCGACTGAGCAGTCGAACCCCGTCGAGCTCCCCGCCATTGAGCAGCATTTGCGAAAATCGAAAATAATCGTAGACGGTAGAGAGCACGCCTCCCCCACCGGAGAGGTAGGTTCCGGATGTTTTATACCCGTCATTGGGGCACATCACAAGTTCGCCTTGAACAAGAACTTCATCATCCGCAGCCTTTTGGAGACTTCCCCTCCAATCACTTTTGAACACGCGAGCGACGCGCGCGGTCTTTTCTTTTGGCACGTTAAGGTAACTATCATTCATTTTTAGAGGTTTGAAAACGTTATCGTGAA
>CALDOC010000305.1 GCA_937914675.1 uncultured Sulfurimonas sp. | reverse complement strand
TGAGCGAGTCATCGTAGTAGTCCGCCAACTCTTCAAAAAGATTTTTAGCCTCGTTCAAATCTCCAATTATATACGCTTCTAAAGCTTCATCATAAAGGTTTTTTATGTTTCTGGAAGTCTCCGTGAAAGGCATGAGTTGATAAAGTAAAACAGCTTCATCCTTGCCTTTTACTTTCACTGGTTCGACTTTTCTATATATAAATTTTTCGTTTAGTTTAGCGACTGTAAATTCAGTTATTAATATCTCCACTCCATAATTTTTTGTCAAACCTTCCACTCTTGACGCTAGATTTACCCCATCGCCAATTACGGTATAGTTAAATCTCGTATCTGAACCCATATTGCCAACAACAACCTCAGCCGTATTGATTCCTATACCAATTTTAATGGGATTTATATTTTCCCCTTTCAATTCTTTATTTAACGTTCCCAATCTATCACTCATTTCTAGCGCCGCGAAGCAAGCCGCGTCCGCATGGTCTTTGACGTCTACGGGAGCGTTAAAAAACGCCATGACGGCGTCGCCAATATATTTATCAAGCATGCCATTGTGCTCAAGAACCGCATTTGTCATGGGTGTAAAATATCTGTTGAGAAGATTAATCAAACTTACTGGATCCATAGATTCAGAAATAGCGGTAAAACCTCTAATGTCACTAAATAGTACGCTAAGCTCTTTTTTCTCTCCGCCAAGGGCCAACGCGTCAGGATTTTTTATCAACTGATCGAGTAAATCAGAAGACAAATAGCTAGAAAACGCGCTTCTCATAAACCGACTACTCTTCTCGTGAAGATTAAAAGTTACAACCTCTATAACGACGCCACTCAAAATCATGGACAACATTGGGTAAAACATATCTATGTAAATCATATTTGATATGAACATATACCTTACGGCGCCATATACTATAAAATACACGCTTACGTACAAAATAAACCTATATACTATTTTCTTTATCCATAACGCTAAAACAAGTGGTATAAGCGATAAAAGAACGACAATCAAATTACTTAAGTATGGCGGTTCTTTGATTAAATGGTTTTCCAATACGTTTGAGATAAAAGTATAATGAATCAAAGGTCCATATAAAGACCCTATTGGCGTACTAGCGACGTCGCCCGCTCCTACTTCGGTAATACCAAGAATTACAATCTTATTTTTGAAGTACTCTGGCGTAACTTTTTTTTCTACCACGTCCAAAAATGAAACGATATTATATTGATCTTTATTATAATAATTTAGTCTGATAAAACCTCTCTTATCTAAGCCTATAAGCCGTCCATTAAAAGAGACGTGAGTCTCATCCACTCTCTCTACGTCGCTATCAAATTTTAATCTTAACGCTTGAATAGATAATGAAGGAAATAACATATCTTGATAATATACGGCTATGGGATAGGAACGCATAAGATTATCATCTTCCGCTAAAGTTGTAAAACTCCCTGAATAGGTGCATGCGTTGGAGATGACCGCTATGTTCATCTCCGCATGTTTCGCTTCTATAAACGATGGAGTTTTGTGTTGGGAAACTTGTGATTGCAATAAGTCCAATGAAGAATCGCTTAAAATATCCAACTCTTCATCTGTAATGCTCTGAGTAGCTTTATGTCTTAGGAAAAAGCCACATACGCTAGCGTTTAAATTTGCTATGGAATCCGCTAAAATATCATCTTTTTCTTTAACTGTCGGCTCCGAAAATATCATATCCATTATGACGACGTCAGCTTGAGACAGAGCCTCTACGCCTTTAGCCAAGATTGTTCTATCCCACG
>CALDOC010000304.1 GCA_937914675.1 uncultured Sulfurimonas sp. | reverse complement strand
AACGATGAATGGCGAAGAGAGACAAATATTTGAAGAGATTAAGCATAAAACTTTTTTTGAATCTTTGAGCTTGATGTCTTTAGATGAATTAAATAACGTTAACGTCAAAGATATTCCAGCCGCAAGTCGGGATAAGTTTATAGGAATAAAATATAGGGCTTTTTCTAAAACTCTTGAAAAAATGACGCTAGAGGAATTGAAGCGGGTGGACGTAAAAGAGATACCTTATGAAGATAGACATACTTTTGAAGAGATGAGACTGCGAGCGTATTTGAAATCTCTTGAAGAACTCTCGCCAGATGAGTTGAAGTCCATTAAGACAAAAGACGTCCCTCGAGCGGCAAGAGATAGATTCATCGCTCTCAAATATAAATCATTTGCGAAATCTTTTGAAAACACGTCCCTTAAGGAAGAAAATAGCGAGGTGGAGAAGAAAAATTGGTTGAAGAAATTAATAGCTAGAGCGTATAAAGGCAAACGGCTATAAATTTTGGAGCTGTAGGTAAGTCTGCCATAAAAGCGAACTTACAATTCCAGCTGTAAAACCTGCCAAAATATCGTCGCCAATCGTTGATAATCCACTTTTCGCCTCACGGTATATTTTGCCTATGATGGAGAGTTTACTTTTTTCAAAGTATATAAACAGAGCAAAAGAGAGCATTGACTGAATTAAAAAGCCGTTACTAAATTGACCTATCTCGTCAATTGAGACGTTGATGGCGGGAGCCACGCTAAGGGCAAACCAAATTCCAGCGGATTTATCTATCATGATTATGTCATCATTATGAATCCCGCTAGTTTGCTCATGAGCGTTTATGGCTCTCATGGCTATGACTGAGATAAGTAAAGCCGAGAGAAAAAGAGTCGTTTCACTAAAATAAATCAAGATAATAATTCCAAAAATCAAGAAAAGAGTCGTCGCCATAATGGCTTGCATGTTTTTTGGTAGAGACGTTAATCCTAGCGTGATAAAAAAATGGTTCATTGTATCCTCGTAGCTTTTTATGTAAGCGATGTCGTTTGATAGAGCTTCATAAGCTCAGTGTAAAAATCTTTCTCGTCGTGTTCTTCTAAAAGTCCCTCGACGGGAAAAGTGTCATAGTAAAGTTTTTCCAAGTTCTTAAATCTATTTGGTATAAGTTTTGAAAGTAAAAAAGAAGATATCTCTTTTCTCATAAGTACGGCGGGAGGTAAAATCCCAGCTTCAAGTAACGCTAAAATAGAGTCTGAATGATAAGAGATTTGATGATGTTGCCCATGAGGACAAGTATTTTTACTCACTAACGTCGTGCATTTGTCACAGTACACGTATTCGCTAGATATGCTTATCTCAATATCTATCCCTACTACTTTGTCTATGATTGATTTATTTGAGTTGTCATCGTAAAACATCCCAAGTCCGGCATGGTTGCGACCAATGGTAAGTCTATTGCATCCATAATTTTTAGCGACGATGGCGTCGATGATTATCTCATTGTAACCAGCAAATATATAGCTATTTTCAAGCGGTACGATAATTACTCTATTTTTTGGTAAAAAATGGTTGATAAAAAATTCTAAAGCTTCTTTCCTTACGTCATAGCTAATATTTTGATTATCATAAGGTTTCAGCAAAAAAATCACCAATAGGTCGGTGCTCTCAAGCGATTGGCGTATTAATCGCTCATGGGCTCGATGAAGAGGGTTGGCCGCCATAACTATTGACGAAGTGTGTTTCGCGCCAATAGCTTCTTTAGCCTCTTTTATTCTTCTAACGTTTATATCTTCAGTTTTGTCTATCAAGGAGTATTCGCCGCTAATGGCTAAAGTGCCTATTCTTTTAAGAGTGGTGACAACTCCAGGGTGCGCTAAATCGTAGGTTCCGTAGATATGTCTTATCCTATCTTCTGGATCAATCTCAAAAATTTCGTCTATTGTTAGCGTTGCAAATTCTTTGTTTTCACATATTAAAGTAACCTCTTCATTGCGTTTGAGCGATTTGATGGTTTCAATGTTTGTTTTGCCAGAGGGAGCCAATATAAAAGGAAAGGGAAACGTTTGGCCATTTATAAGTTTTGTTTCCAATACCCGTCGACTCATCTCTTTTCCCATAAGTTTTGAAGCGGGAGAGAGTAGAGAGTGTTTTAGTAATTCCAACGCCGAAGCGGCCTCTTTATCTATGAAGAGAGTTTTATTTTTTCTTGATGATGTCATATTTTTTACGTTTTTCCCATAAACTTTTACGGCTAATGCCTAGTTTTTTTGATAGTTCAGTATCAGGATACTTACTTTGGTAGTTCAAAATTATAAATTTAACGTAATCTTCTATAGGAAGTATTTCTCCTTTGTCAAATATATTATTGCCACTTTTGATTTCAAATACCGGGTATTCCACTTCCTCAATCTTCTCATTGCTTGTGATGATAGCCTGTTTTCCTTTAATGAGAGAGCAAAAGATTTTTTTATCGCTTTTTTTCAAAACTTGATAATCAATGATGTAAATTATGCAGTTTTGCGGCAAAGAAGCAATTTCAACCATTGTTTTTGGGTCGTTTAGCGTTAAAAAATGAATAGGCAAGTTTTTGTTTTTGGCATATTCGAACGCAAAGGCGTCGCTATATTTTTGAAAACTTGAAGAAACAAACAGAGGAAGCTCTATTTGTTCTGGTTTGTGCTTTTGAACGACGCTGGAAAAAGAGTGCGTAAGGTATTTTTCATAAGCTTTGTTTCGGCTTTTAAGTTTTTCATAATCTTGGTAATGATTGATTTTTCTTATGAGTTCTTCAATCATAAATGGTTTGAGTATATAATCTTTAGCGCCTAAACTAAGCGGTTTAGAGACTGTGTCGTTGCTGATGTACGAAACCATTAAAATTACAATGGATTTTTTAAACGTTTCTATCACGGGATTGAAGTCTTGGCCATTTATATTTGTGGATAGAAGTACGACGTCGTACGAGTTGCTTTTTATAGCGTCTTTTGTCGACGTACACATTTCACAGACATGCCCCAGTTCACCAAGTTTCGTAGCTATGCTTTGGGCTAAATAAATTTCGTTCTCTATAATTAGTATTTTCAAATTTGCGTCCAATCAAAATATTTTAAATTTGCGTTTGCAATAACGCCAACGCCCTCGCCACGACCGATAAAGCCTAGTTTTTCCGTTGTCGTGGCTTTTATGTTTACTCTTGAACTATTAATTTTTAATATTTCTGATAGAGTTTCTCTCATGAGACGTTTATACTCGCCTATTCGTGGTTGTTGAGCAGCGATCGTTAAATCGACGTTTACTATGACAAACCCAAAATTGTAAATTTTTGTAACAACTCTTTTAAGTAACGTTTTTGAGTCTATTCCTCGATAATTGTCATCATTGTCTGGAAACATCATTCCTATGTCACCCATTCCCGCAGCCCCTAAAAGGGCGTCTATTAGAGCATGAATGGCGACGTCTCCATCGCTATGGGCTTTAAACCCATAATCAGATTCTATTAAAACTCCACCTAGGTACATGTCACCTTTTGTATCAAACGCGTGAACGTCAAAACCAGTTCCACTTAAGGAGTCGCTCGAGGGAGGGGTTAAGCAAGGAATTTTGTTTAAATCTTTAACGAAAGTGATTTTATGCGCCTCGTCTTCGCCTAAAATAAACTCTCTAGTCCCTCCATAAATCACAAGGGCGCTACTTTCATCTGTGAACTCGTCGTTAGTTTGAAGGGCTTCTTTTAGTATTTTTACGCGAGAGAGTTGAGGCGTTTGAACGCGTTTAACTTTATCTCTATCTATAGTGGTGTTCTCATAAACAATAGTGTCGCTGACGGGGAGATAGGGGACAATGCAGTCAGATTCTCCCTTTTTTTTAAGAATGGTTTTTAAAAACTCTTCTCCAACGCATGCCCTCGCGACGTCGCTAACCAAGACAAATTCCGTTTCTACTTTTTCTAAAGCGTTTTTGAGAGAATTTTGTCTAGTGTTCGAGCCTTCAACAAACGTATAAGAAGCGTAATTTTTCATATATGAAACGTCATCAGGGGAAGAAGTGATTATTATCTTGCTAAATAAGTTCGTAGATTGAAAATTATCTGCTACAAATTGCCACAAAGGCTTATGGCCAACTCTGAGCCACTGTTTTTTAACGTCGTTGCTAAAACGGCTTGAGCTTCCTGCCGCGAGTAAGATAAGTGTTAAATCAGACAATACGGTCTCCTTGATTGTGAAAGTGTTACGAAATTATACACATTGAAACTTTTTTTATCTTGAATGAGAATATTAATTGATTTATATTTTACAAGAATTACATAAATAATATTACCAAGCGTATCATTTTATATTAGATTAACTTTATTTGATTATATTACGACAATAATTATAATTTTAAGGAGAAACTATGAGATCTTTATGGTTGAAAGAACGCGAAAACGACGCCGTTCGCACGCAAATGTATTACGCCAAACAGGGTATTATTACGGGTGAAATGGAATATGTCGCTAAAATAGAGGAATTGTCTCCTGAACTTATTCGCAGCGAAGTTGCTCGTGGGCGTTTAATTATTCCCGCGAACGTAAACCATAAGTCATTGGAACCTATGGCGATAGGCATTGCGAGTAAGTGTAAGATAAACGCAAATATTGGCTCTTCCGCTATCGCTGCGGATATAGAAGACGAAGTTGAAAAGATGAAAGTGTCTCAAAAATACAAGGCTGATACGGCCATGGACCTTTCAACTGGTGGAGATTTAGATGAGATTCGTAAAGCCGTAATAAACGCTTCAAAGATTCCAATTGGAACCGTTCCCATTTATCAAATTCTTCATGACGTGAAAAACAAGATAGAAGACTTGAGTATAGAAGTCATGCTTGAAGTTCTTGAGCGACAAGCGAAACAAGGCGTTTCATACTTTACGATTCATGCGGGTTTTTTACTTGAAACAATGCCTAAAGTTGCAAAACGCAAGATGGGAATCGTCTCTCGTGGAGGTTCTTTAATGGCGGCATGGATGATGCACTATCATAGAGAAAATCCTTTTTACACCGCGTTTGACGAAATTTTAGACATCTGCGCCAAGTATGACGTTTCTTTGTCTTTAGGCGATTCTCTTCGTCCAGGATGTTTAGCGGACGCTTCGGACGAAGCGCAACTAGGCGAGCTTAAAATATTGGGTGAATTAACTTTAAGAGCTTGGGAAAAAAACGTTCAAGTTATGATTGAAGGTCCGGGACACGTGCCTATCAACCAAATCGAACGCAATATGAAAATTCAAAGAGAACTTTGTCATGAAGCTCCTTTTTATATTTTAGGACCATTGGTTACAGACATCGCCGCTGGGTATGATCATATATCTTCGGCCATTGGCGCGGCCGTTGGCGGATGGCATGGAGCGAGCATGTTGTGCTACGTAACGCCAAAAGAGCATTTGGGTCTTCCAAACGCTCACGACGTTCGTGAGGGAATTATCGCTTATAAGATAGCGGCGCATGCCGCTGACATAGCTCGCGGTCGCAAAGGAGCAAGAGACGTGGACGACGCGATGAGCGACGCTCGTTATAGCTTTGACTGGGAAAAGCAGTTTGAACTGGCGCTTGATGGCGACAGAGCCCGTGAGTACCACGATGAAACTCTTCCTCAAGACGTATTCAAAGAAGCTGAGTTTTGTTCCATGTGTGGACCAAAATTTTGTTCTTACAAAATAACTCAAGACATTATGGATAATCCAGAAGCGATTGAGCGCATTGCGCAAGAAGTAAGAGAGAGAGACTCCGCTCTCGAAGCTGCGGAAGTAGCATAAAGATAACTTAAATTTTAAGTTATCTAAATAAGACAATTTTTGTCTTATTTAGATACGCTAAAGTTCCAATAGTTAAAAAATACTATCGTTAAAATAAATCACATTAAGGAATAGAAGATAATGACGGAAGAAATTGTAAAATCAGCGCTTTCAAAAGTTATGTACCCTGGGTTTACCAAGGATATCGTGACTTTTGGTTTTGTTAACAATATAGTAATAAATGGAGACGACGTAAGTTTCACTGTAGAAATTACTTCAAGCGCTCCAGAAGTGGCGCAGCAAATTAAAGATGAAGCTGTAGCGGAACTTATGAGAGAAGGCGCAGAGAACGTTATTTGTAACGTAAAAGCTCCTCAAATGCCTAGAGAAAGTTCTTCAAAGGGTAAAAATATCGCTCCTCAAGTTAAAAACTTTTTAATGGTAAGTTCAGGTAAGGGTGGGGTTGGTAAATCAACCACGTCTGTAAATATAGCGATCGCTCTAGCCGCTCAAGGTAAAAAAGTCGGTCTTTTAGACGCCGATATTTATGGTCCAAACATTCCTCGCATGATGGGTCTTGGAGGCGTTAAACCAGAAGTTAACGGCAATAAAGTTTTACCTCTTAAAGCGTATGGCGTAGAAGTTATGTCGATGGGGTCACTTATGGAAGACGGACAATCCTTAATCTGGCGTGGAGCTATGATTATGAAAGCGATTGAGCAGTTCTTACGTGACATTCTTTGGTCGGAATTGGATGTTTTAGTTATAGACATGCCTCCAGGAACTGGTGACGCTCAGCTTACTTTGGCTCAAAGCGTTCCCGTAACCGTTGGTCTTACCGTCACGACGCCACAAGCGGTCTCTTTGGATGATTCGCGTCGTTCATTGGATATGTTCAAAAAATTGCATATTCCAATTGCTGGAATCATTGAAAACATGAGTGGATTCATCGCGCCGGACACTGGCGTTGAATATGACATCTTTGGCAAAGGAACGACTCAACCTATGGCTGACGAGTTTGATACAAAAATCATTGCGGAAATTCCAATCGAGCCAAGTATCCGTACTGGCGGAGACGAGGGTAAACCAATTACTTTTGTAAACCCAAGTTCAGAGTCGGCAAAACGCTATATGGCCGCGGCGGCGTCTATTTGGGCGGACATAGAAGAAATCAACGCGAATGGCGGAGTTGACAATCAAGCGGTTCAACCGACAACGCCTCCGGGAGTAAGCGCATGCTCAACTGCCGCCGCTCCAAAACAAGCGGCTCCAAAAAGCAGTGACGAAAGCTGTGGAACGGGATGTGGTTGCCACTAACCTAGAAAGCAAAATGGCGAGGCGACTTCTTCGTCGCCTCGCTTCTCATCTACCGTTATCTCACTTAGCGAGTAGCTTCACTTTCCGACATCTCTTTTAAATAATCAACAATTTTATTTCTACCGGTAGTTTTTGCGACGTATAGCGCGGTGTCGGCGAATTTTATGCATTTCCAAATAGTGTCACCGTCGTGAGGAAACTTGGCTATGCCTATGCTCATGGTTTTTTGCATACTCTCTCCCGCTCCAACTTCAAATATTAAATTTCCAAACGCGGAGTGTATTTTTTTGGCGACTTCAAGAGTCCCTTCATCGCTTGCGTTATGGAGAAGAACTACAAATTCTTCTCCACCGTATCTTATGGCGAGGTCTGCGCTGCGGATGTTTTCTTTTAAGACTTTCCCAATTTCTACAATTACTTTATCTCCGATGTCATGCCCATAAGTGTCGTTTACCATTTTAAACCAATCAACGTCAAGCATCATGACGCTATACGTTTCTTTCTCCCGCTTAACTTGATTCATCACTTTGTCTATAAATTCTTCTAAAAATCTTCTATTGTAAAGTCCAGTCATTCCATCTCTAAGCGAAGTGTCCCTAAGTTTGTCCATGAGTATTTTACTTTCTATAACAGGTTTAGCGGCTTCAAGGTAGTTTCTTATACTCGCAATTTTAGAATTTACTTTATTTTGCTCATCTTCCGTTTCTGACGTAATGGAGAGAATAATGGATGAGTCATTATTGATATTGAAGGGTATGCAAGTGTATTTTAACTCTTTTGCATTACAAGTTTGACAGAGATTTATAAATTCACTTGAAATAACGTCAATGTTCGTTCTATGGGCTCGGCACTGTTTTGCGTCTTTGTCAACATAATCATGACAAATTGTACCCATGTCGCTTGAGTATATTAACGTTCTCTGGGCCAAAATATTGTTCACTTCATAAAATGTGAAATTATTTAGGGCGTATTTTGTCTTTAAAAGATCTGTGATTCTTTGGAACACCATATCTTTGGAGGAGTCATGTTCTATCGTTTTTTTGAATTTATATATGTCGGAGAGTTCTCCAATGATAGTTTTCGCTTCATAAAGGGGATCGTTAGAAGAGACATGGCCTTTTGGTATAAAAGTTCCAAGATTATATCTTATCTCCCCAAATGTTTCTTGCATTTTAGCAAACAAAGTATTTAGTTGAGAAATCACTTTTTGCGCGTCACCGCCAACATTGGATAAAAACTTATGCGTAAAATCACCATGAGAAGCTTTTGTAATGCCATCTTGCAGGCTGGAAAAAAGTTGCATATATGGAGTCGCGTAACGATTAATCAAAAAAAGTACAATTATTAAAAATAGGATGTTTATGCCTAATATTTTGAAAATAGTTAACAGACCGGTATTTCGCATACCACTAATGTCAAACTCCATACTCACGCTTCCTAAAGTATCTCCTCTTTGAGCGTCGTGACAGCTAAGACAATCAAGATTTGAAATCTTTGGATCAATTTTGTAAGGTATGGTGACCCTTAGCAAACTCATTTGAGTGTTTTCTATAATTTTTTGTATCGCTGTTCCAGACTCTAAAACTTTTTCGTCAATGGAGTCTCTCGGAGATTCGGTAGAAAAGCCATTTCCATATTGCTTAGAGACGGATTCTCCTCTTGAAATCCAAACGGATTTTATGTTGTCATTTTTAGATATTTGTTCTAAAAAATATTCTCTTTTATTCATAGTTCCACTGACCATATGCGCGGTGAGCCCATCGCGAACTAGAGTCGCGGAGAGATACGCTTTGTCAACGGCGTTTTGTATGCTGTAATCTCGAAAATTTAGCGATACGTTTATGATTGTCGCAGCGCTTAACGTAAGTAACATTAGCGCTACGGTGAGGAGAAGTTTTGATTTTGTTTGCATATTATTCACTTTTGAAAAATTAATTAATAATAGTATCTAATAAAAAATTAATTTAAAGTGAAATTATAAAAAGTTATTCAACAGTCACGCTTTTCGCTAAATTTCTTGGCATGTCGACGTCATTCCCTAGTCTTACAGAAATTTCCAGTGAAAGAAGTTGAACAACAACCATCATTTCAAAAAACTCTAGCATATAATCTTCATGATTGCCTGTTTGTATAAAGTCGTCAGCTTTGTCAAATACAATAGGGCTTATAACGCAAATAGTAGAGTCTCTGGCACTAAGTTCTTCTACGTTACTTTTCGCTTTTTCGTATAATAAGTGTTGTGGAAGCAACGCGATGGTAAACAGTTCAGGATCGGCAAGGGCGATGGGACCATGTTTCATCTCTCCACTCGGATAACCCTCTGCATGGAGATATGATATCTCTTTAAGTTTAAGAGCGCCTTCAAGAGCTAAAGGAAAGAAAACGTCACGACCTATAAAGAAAAAACCATGACCATGCAGGTATCGTTTAGAGAGTCTTTTTATTCTCTCATGTCTGTCGTCCGTCACTTTTACACTTGCGGGAACTTGGCGAAGCAGTTTGATTTGTCTAGCAATTTCAGCGTCGGCGAGTGAATTTTTTAATTTTGCGACATAAAGACTCAACATCCAAAAAACCGTTACTTGCGTGGCAAACGCTTTCGTTGAGGCAACGCCTTTTTCAACTCCGGCGCGAGTAAGTATGGAAGCGTCCGCAAGTCGAACCATAGACGAATTGTCTACGTTACAAATCACTAACGTTTTAAGGTTGTTTCTTTTTGCCATTTTTAGCGTTTCAAGAGTGTCGGCCGTTTCTCCACTTTGCGATATAACGACAAAGAGAGTGTCTTGCGTCATAACCGGTTCTCGATACCTAAACTCTGAAGCCACTTCTACGGATGTTTTTATTTTAGCGTAGCGTTCAAACATATACGAAGCTGAGAGAGCGGAGTGGTATGACGTTCCACATGCGCAAAGTTTTATCTCGTTGATTCCATCAAATAGAGAACTCTCTATCTCATCAAAAAGAACCTGGCTATCACGGAGTCGCCCTAAGAGAGTGTCAGATATTACGGTGCTTTGTTCATAGATTTCCTTTTCCATAAAAAATCTATGACCGTCTTTTTGCGCGGAAAGTTTATTTGTCGAAAGCTTTGTGAATTTTGGCTCTACTTTGGCGTTTTTTTTATTGAAAATGGCGAGTTGGTTTTTTGTCACAAAACCATAATCGCCATCTTCGAAGTAGTTTACGTCAGAACAGCGTCCAATGAGAGGCGTGTCTGATGAGGCGAAGTATTTTTCATTCTCTTCGTTGATTCCAACAAGCATAGGAGAGCCGTTTTTTGCAAAAAAGATAGTTTTGTCTTCACTCTTTGTAACTAGTAAAATGGCGTAAGCGCCTTCTAATTCACTCACGGTTTTAGTAAAAGCTTCAAACGCCGAATCTGATTTCTTCAAATTTTTTTCAAATTGATGAACGATTACTTCTGTGTCCGTTTGACTTAAAAATTTAACGCCTTCGCTTGTAAGTTCTTTTTTTAAAGTAGCGTAATTTTCAATGATTCCATTATGAACTACGTAAGAACTTTGACCTACATGAGGGTGTGCGTTTAGTTCGGTTGGCTTTCCATGAGTCGCCCAACGAGTGTGCCCAATTCCAGCGGCAAATTTATCCGTTACGAAATCTTTCGTTTTCTCTTCAAGGTTTACTAGTTTTCCAACAGCTTTATATGAGTTAAAGTTTCCGTCTTGAAGTACGGCGATTCCAGCGGAATCGTAACCACGATACTCCAACTCTTTCAATCCTGACAATAAAATCTCTTTTGTGTCTTTTTCACCAAGGTATCCCACAATCCCACACATATTAGTTTCCTTTTGTTAAACTTTTTAATATTTTGTCGCCATTATTGCATATATTGTTTTGTTTGTCTAGTAAAAAGCTATCTTTAGCTTTATCTTTGCTTGAGTATATTTTAGCCGTTACGATATTTATGCCAAGTTCTTCAAAACAATTCATAATGAATGATAAAAGTCCTTTTTGATTCTTTGTCTGTACGTTTAGCTCGGCATGCGTTAACGAGTGCTCACAATCAAAATTTATTTCTTCTTCTTTAATCGTTATCTCTCTCACTATAATCTTTTTGCTCATGTCAAATGAATCATCTATGACTTTTTGCACATCCATAAGCTCATTGTCGTCAATGTTTTTTATGAAATCGATTTTAAAGTATTTAACGCCGTCAAACAGAGTGAATATTTCCATGTTGGCAACGTTTAAATAAGTTAAAGTAGACAAAAGATAACTAATGTTTATTGGTCTTTTTCTATATATTTCAATGGTTAAAGAGTCCTGATTTTTAATTTTAAAGTCATAATCTTTTATATTTCTAGCCGCCTTAGAAATGTCTAGTATCGCTTGAGTAGAGTTTTTAAAGAAGAAAAGATTTGATTCCACGCTTAAAATCTTTTTTTGCTCTAGTCGAGAAAGTAGCGCAAAATCTGGGTGTTTTTTGACTCGGTTTTCTATGATTAGCCGTTTCTTCGCATCTGTGATTCTCTCAGAGTTTTGAGCGATTTCAAGCGAGCTTCTGTATAAATCATAAAGAAGTTTTGAGTTAAAGGAGTTAAACGTCTCTCCACCAACGCCATTTACGTCCGCGTACGTTATTACGTATAAAAGGTCCAAGTTTTTTGCGTCTTCAATTTTAGACATAAATTTATAAAGCGTTTTTTCGTTGTGAATATTCTCTTTAAAAGCTACGCTACTCATTAATATGTGGTGTTTAACCAAAGTGACGGCTCTTTGCCTTAACTCTTCTTTTAAATTTATTTGTCTAAGAAAAGGTACAATGAGTTTAGCTCCCACTTCGCTATGATCTTGTTTTCTTCCTTTTCCCGTGTCATGAAAGAGGGTGACTATTTTTACCAATAATTTGTAATCACTGTCGAATTCATTATAGATATTTTTAATAAAAGGTTCTTTGATATTTTCAAGCGCTTCTACGCATTTGATTGAGTGTATGTCAACGGGAAAGTGATGATAGCCGTCAAATTGTGGTAAATGCAATACCTTTCTGAAATTTGCAAACAGTTTATGTAAAATCCCAGCGTCGTAAAATAATTTTAAGAAACAGTATGAATTTTGTTTCATAAGCAACTGTTTGAGTATTGGAAATATTTTTTTATTTAAAGGGTATTCAATCTTTGCGTAAGTAAATTTACTCAAAAGTCCCGCGTCAAACTTATATGGTTTGTCTTCTAATGAAACTAAGAGTTCAAGGAGTTTGTATATAGATGGAATTTTTAGATTGTATGATACGTACAACCTGTTGTTAAACTGGTAAATACCTTTTTGAATTCTGTTCTCTCTGAGCGTGCTAACCATTTTTTTATTATATATATAAGGTCGAATCATTTTTTTTGTAAAAATTTTAGTAAAGTTGTCTATTCTCCAACCCGCTTCGATGACTTTTGAAGCTAGTTTTTTTTGTTCGCTAAAGCCTAATAGATTAGAGACGCTAGGAATGTATTCCAATCTTAAAGTATCCTCTTGTTTACCGGTTATGAGATGCAAAGCGCTTCTAACTCGATAAAGAAGTTCAAGCGCTATTCGATACTCTTTGTATGACTCTTCTTGAAAAAGCGTTCCCAAGAGCTCTTTGAGTGAATTGACTCCATAGATTGTATGAGCGATCCAGTAGAGTAGCTGAGTATCGCGTAGTCCTCCAACGCTTTCCTTAATGTTTGGTTCCATAGACAGAGGATATTTTTTACGCCTAGTCTGGGCCTCTTGGATTTTAGCAAGGATAAACTCTTTTTGATTGTGAAGCCTAATTCTATTTAACGAGCGCTGAGTGTTGTGCCAAGTAAATGTGGAACCTACAACGAATCTAGCCTCTAAGAGCGCCGTTTTTATAGTCAAGTCTTCACAAGACGCGTCAAAGAGGTCATCAACGGTATGAACTCTATGTCCAAGTTTGAGACCCGAATCAAGAGCTAAATAAAATAATTTTTCAATAATAGCCTTTGTTTGATATCCAGGAACTTCCTCATAAACAATCAAAAGGTCTATATCACTGTGAACGCATAACTGTTCTCGACCGTAACTACCAAGCGCTATGATAGATATAGGGATTGAATTTCGCATTGGCAAATAATTGCCAAACATATGTCGTAGTATGGTTTTATACATAAGCGAAATTATTGAATCGAGTTTTTTAGTGTGTTTTACTAAAAAATCTTTTCCTTGAGAACTTTCAAATAGTTCATGAAGCGACTCCTTATACTCTTTTATATATTTTTTGAAAAGTTTTGAAAGCTCAAAATCTGAACCATTCGTTTCTATTATATTTTCGATGTCTAATAGTAAATTCATTTAATACCTCACTTAATTATATTCTTTAAATTATAGTATAGTAATCTAAATTTGATATACTTAGAAAGGTTAAATTATATGCAGATAGGAAAATTATGAGAATAACAAAAAGTGTAACTTTTATAGCTAAAGATGGCGCTGAAAGTAAAATGAAAGAGTTGTTATCCGCGATGGTGGTTCCAAGTAAGGCGGAAGAGGGTTGTATTTTTTATGAAATATTTCAATATGAAAATGACAGAAAAAGGTTTATGGCCATAGAAACATGGAGAGATGAAAAAGCTCTTGATGGACATAAAGCGTCAGCTCATTATAAAACTTATAAATCTTCTTATGAAGTTTATTGTGAAGATAAGTATAGTGATGAACTAGAAATCTTGTAACAATTAAATAGCGTACTCGCTTTAGCTTCTACAAGAAGCTGTAAGCCATATCTTTGGTTAAGAGATAGTATAAAATTTCGCCAACTAAAAAAAAGAGAAAAAAGCAAAACTCCCCCACATCTTAAGCGTAAGTTAAGCATTACTTCTCTATA
>CALDOC010000303.1 GCA_937914675.1 uncultured Sulfurimonas sp. | reverse complement strand
GATACGCTTTTTTAGGAGACCGCATGATTAGAAAATTTATAGAATTTTCCATAGATAAACCGCTACTGAACCACATTTTACTTATTTTTATTTTAATGCTTTCCATCTTTGCGTATTTAAACATTCCAAAAGAAATTTTTCCTCCCATGAATTTGGATAAGATTGCAGTGAGTGGCGGTTACGTAGGAACCTCCGCAGACGTGCTTGACAAGATGGTCGTTCAAAGCATAGAAGACGATTTGCAAAACATTGATGAACTAGAAGAGATACAAACGACTATAAAAAACGGCTCTTTTAGCATCGTGGCGGACATCAAAACAGGCTCGGACAACATAAGCGTCTTAAACGACGTGAAAGACGTCGTGGCGAAAGTAAAAAAAGATTTACCCGCGGACATGAACGAACCGATCGCCGTGATAAAAACGCACGCTTTTCCGTTGGTCCTCATAGCGTTGGCCGGCGACGTAAGCAAAGACGAACTTTTAATTCGCGCGGATGAGCTTAAAAGCGAATTGACAAGATTTAAAGACTTGAGTGAAATCGCCATTCGCGGCGACGCCGAAGAGGAGTTGAACGTCAATCTGAACAACGAAAAGATGAAGGCGTACGGACTCAATCCCGCTCTGGTGATTTCCGCGATTAGAAACATTAGCTCAATCTTTCCAGTGGGAACGATCAAACAAAAAGCGCAACATTTGTACATCTCAACTTACAATGGTGAAAAAAATCAAAAAGATATAGAAAACACTATAATAAGCGTTGGTGGAGTGAAACTTCGCATTGGCGACGTCGCGGACGTCTCTTTTAAACTAAGCGACGAGACTGAACTCTCTCATTACAACGGTGCTAGAAACGTCTCAGTCAACGTGACGAAAAGTGAAAATGGAAACGCGATCGCTTTGGTTAAAGATATACGAAAACTACTAAAAGAGCAAGAACTTAAATATCCAAAATTGACATACAGCATCTATACTGATACATCCATTTGGATTAAAAATCGTCTCAACGTAGTCTTTTCGAACATAGTTTTTGGACTTATGCTGGTATTTTTAGCCATGTTGCTATTTATTAATCGAGGCATTGCCATGGTGGTGGCGGTTGGGATTCCCGTCAGCTTCATGATAGGTCTCATAGCGACTGAAATCCTTGGGAATAGTCTCAACATGCTTTCACTTTTGGGAGCGCTCATCGCGCTTGGAATGTTGGTGGACGAAGCCATAGTCGTGGCGG
>CALDOC010000302.1 GCA_937914675.1 uncultured Sulfurimonas sp. | reverse complement strand
CTCTTCATATTTGTAAAAAGAGATAACTTCCACGCCATTTGAAAGGGAACGTTTATAGATGGAGGGGGTGAGATGGGTTGTTTGACAAGTGGAGCAGATATGCGCGAGAGAAAAATTCTCGCACAGCATGCATTTCATGTTTTTTCTTTAGTCCATCTTCAAAACGGACATAAAAGCTTCACTTGGAAGTTGCACTTTTCCTATGGACTTCATACGTTTTTTACCAGCTTTTTGTTTTTCCAAAAGCTTGCGTTTACGAGTGATGTCTCCACCGTAACACTTCGCGGTAACGTTTTTGCCCATGGACTTGACGGTTTCACGAGCGATAATTTGCGCGCCTAGAGACGCTTGAACGGCGACTTCGAAAAGTTGACGAGGGATTAACTCTTTCATGTTTTTCACCAAAACGCGACCGCGAGAAAGCGCTTGGTTGCGAGGCACAACCACGCTAAGCGCGTCGACGGCCTCTCCCGCCACCTTGATGTCAAGCTTTACGAGGTCGCCAACTCGAAACTCTATTGGCTCGTAATCAAAAGAAGCGTATCCCCTTGAGATCGACTTTAGCTTGTCGTAAAAATCCACAACTATTTCATTCATAGGCACTTCGTACTCAAGCATAACTCTCTCTTCGTTGAGATAAGTCATCTTGCTTTGAGTGCCGCGTTTGTTGATAAGAAGCGTTATGATGTTTCCAAGGTACTCGCTCGGAGTGATAACGGTGGCTCTTACGTAAGGCTCTTCAATTCTATCTATTCTGTTCACTTCAGGAAGTTGAGACGGGTTTTGAACGTTGATTTTTTCGCCATTGTTCAGATACACTTGGTAGATAACGGATGGAGCCGAAGCGATAAGATCAAGGTCGAACTCGCGTTCTAGTCTCTCTTTGACCACTTCCATGTGAAGCATCCCAAGAAATCCAACGCGAAATCCAAAGCCTAGAGCCATGGACGTCTCTGGTTCGTAAGAGAGAGAACTATCGTTAAGTCTTAGTTTGTCAAGAGCGTCGCGAAGGTCTTCGAATTGATCCGTGTCAATTGGATATATTCCCGCGAATACAAAGGGTTTTGCCGGTTCGTATCTTCCAACGGGCTCTAGCGTTGGATTTTTAGCGTCGGTGATGGTATCGCCAACGTTAATGACTTTGACCTCTTTTAAACCAAGGACGACGATTCCAATTTCGCCACACTCTATAACGTTCGTTTTGGCGCGTTTGAGTGGGTGAGGATACATCAAATCCAAAACGGAATGCTCTTCTCCATTGCTCATAAGCCTGATGTTTTGGCCTTTTTTGATATTGCCGTCAAAAACGCGAACAAGAGCCAACGCGCCCAAGTAGGAGTCAAACCAAGAGTCGTAGATAATGGCTTTCGTTGTCGCTTGGGGGTCGCCAACGGGAGCGGGAACTCGCTCCACGATGGCGTCTATGAGTTCACGTATGCCAACGCCGGTTTTCGCGGAAACCAAACAAGCGTCGGTTGCGTCTATGCCAATGCTCGTTTCAATCTCTTCCGCCACTTTTACCGGGTCCGCCGCTGGTAGGTCTATTTTGTTTATAACTGGGATTAGCACTAGGTTGTTTTCCATCGCTAGGTAAACGTTTGCGATGGTTTGCGCTTCGACGCCTTGCGCCGCGTCTACGATAAGAAGCGCGCCATCGGAAGAAGCGAGCGATTTGCTCACTTCATAAGAAAAGTCGACATGGCCGGGAGTGTCGATGAGATTTAAAATATAACGTTCGCCATCTTTTACGTAATCGAGTCTCACGCTTTGCGCTTTGATGGTAATGCCGCGTTCTTGTTCGATGTCCATTGTGTCCATCATCTGTTTAGTCATTTCGCGTTGCGTTACGGCGCCGCACTCTTGGATGATACGGTCGGCTAAAGTGCTTTTGCCATGGTCAATATGAGCGATAATGGAAAAATTTCTAATGTTTTTCAATGATTTTCCTCAGTTTACGCAAAAAGAGAGTTTACGCTCTCATTGTGGTAAACGCGACGGATTACTTCCGCAAAAAGAGGAGCGACCGTAAGCACCTTGATTTTATCATGTGGTTTTGTGTCAAGAGTGTTTGTGATGATTAACTCGTCAAGCTCGCCATGGGCTAAGTTGTCGTAAGCTTTACCACTCAAAACGCCATGCGTCGCGCACGCCATAACTGACGTGGCTCCTTTATTTTTAAGAGCGGTCGCGGCTTTTACCATAGTTCCCGCGGTATCTACCATGTCGTCAATCATAATGACGTCATAGCCTTCAACGTTGCCAATAATTCCCATGACTTCAGCTTCATTCGCTTTTTCGCGACGCTTGTCGACTATGACCATGTCTAAGCCCATTCGTTTTGCAAAGTATCTCGCGCGAGCGACGCCGCCGATGTCTGGACTTGCAATAATCGGATTTTTAAGATTTTTGCTTTTGATGTACGTTTCAAAAGTAACGGAACCATAAAGATTATCAACTGGAATGTCAAAAAAACCTTGAATTTGTCCAGCGTGAAGGTCTATCGTCACAACCCTGTCTATCCCAGCGGTCTCATAAAGATTCGCAACGAGCTTCGCGGTAATTGGCACGCGAGGAGCCGCTTTACGGTCTTGTCTCGCATACCCGTAGTAAGGAACAACAGCCGTGATGCTGTCGGCGGATGAACGTTTAAGCGCGTCCGTCATGATAAGGAGTTCCATTAAGTTGTCATTTGATGGCGCACCCGTGCTTTGTATGATAAAAACGTCTCGACCACGCACTGATTCAGCAATTTGCACTGAAATTTCACCATCGCTAAATTTTCTAACATCAGCCTTAGCCAATGGAACGTCTAAAATTTGACAAACTTCTTTGGCAAACTCTTTACTTGCCGAACCAGCAAAAATCTTATAACCGCGCATATTTATTCCTTCTAATTAATAAAGGGATTATACAAAAAATGTACTAAGTCTATATTAAAAGCAAACTAGTTTTATTGATTTTGTTTTAAGCGACATTTAATTTTAACAAAAAAATATAGTTAAAAATCCTTAACACAATACACTTGGGATAAAAAAAGAGTCAGAGAGATACGATTTAGTTGAAGTTTTAAAGTCCGTTTATTTCAAAGGCGCTTTTGAATACAGATAAATTAACGTTTATTAGGTAGAATGCTATATTAGTTCTTTTAATAAAAGGATTCGTTATGTTGCATAAGGTATCCGAAAAATTTAGGTGAATTGTCGCAACTCAAGTATGAAGTGAAGAGCGTTGAAACCGGCATACTTCTTTTTTTGCGACGAAATGAGAGAAAATAAAGGAAGAATCCTATGAGAGTAGTAATTATTGGTTCGGGAATAGCCGGC
>CALDOC010000301.1 GCA_937914675.1 uncultured Sulfurimonas sp. | reverse complement strand
ATTTTTCTCGTTACAAAAGTTTCACCCCTTACTGGCGACTCATGATTAAAAAGAATTCCATTACATGCGAACATTCCATAAGCTTCTCTGTAGTTTACCGTTATCCAATACGCGTACATTTTTGCCACCGCGTAAGGGCTTCTTGGGTAAAACGGCGTAGTTTCGCTTTGTGGCGTCTCTTGCACTTTTCCATAGAGTTCAGAAGTGCTCGCTTGGTAAATTTTAGTTTTCTTACTAAGTCCTAAAAGTTTTACGGCTTCAAGAATTCTAAGCGTTCCCATGCCATCCGCGTTTGCCACGTATTCCGGCGTCTCAAAGCTTACCGCAACATGACTCATAGCGGCAAGGTTGTATATCTCGTCCGGTCGAGTTTCTTGTATAATTTTAGTTAAGTTCATAGAGTCCGTCATGTCGCCATGGTGAAGTATTAAATTTCTATTTTCCACATGTGGGTCTTGATATAAATGGTCTATTCTGTCCGTATTGAAAAGTGAACTTCTTCTTTTTACCCCATGAACAATGTAACCTTTTTTCAGTAAAAACTCCGCTAAGTAAGATCCATCTTGTCCTGTTATTCCCGTTATTAACGCCACTTTTTTATTATTCATTTTAACTCTTCCTTATATAATCCAATTTTTATTTTGCTCTTCCGCTTATCTTGCCAAACTTTTTTTAACTCTCAAAAAAACGGGAAACCTAGGCTTGCCGTACTTCGTCAACTCTTTATATTTAAAAGTGACGACGTCTCCTGTTTTTGGAAAATTTTTTCTCTGCTCATCCTTAAATCCGCTTCCTATGTTAAACTCGATTTTATTGGGAAGTCGGCACTTTAAAGAGCCCATTAATCCGTCAAACTTTCCCTTGCCTTTTGTGTAACCGACGACAAGACACTCCGTATCTAAAAAGCTTTTCACTTTTAACGCGCTACTCGTTCTTTTGGCGATATAGGAAGCTTGAGGGTCGCGAACCACAACGCCCTCGCCCGCTTTACTCTCAATCTCATGTAAAAATCGTTCTAAATGTTTTTTATCTTTTATCGCTATTTGTGGAATTATTTTGATGACGTCGCTCTCATAAGGCTTCACATTTTCGAGTCTCTCAAAAAGTCCGCCTTTTGCATGAGGCGCTTCAAAGATATAATGTTTTATCTCTTTCCATTTATCGCTCGGAATTTTATCCCTCACTATGGAAGATATGTTTTCAAAATCTCCTCGTCCACTCCACAACTCTCCGTCTATCTCAAATCGCGGATAATTTTTTGTGAACCATTGTGGCGCGTTGATGATTTTTCCTCCGCGGCTTATAAGATTTTTGCCATCCCAATAAGCTCTTACTCCGTCGAGTTTTTCGCTCATGACCCAGCCGCTGATATTTTGGTCGCTATAAACGTTTAGCAATAAAAGGTCTGGTTTGTTTGCGAAAAGCAAAAATGGCGTTAAAAGAAAGATAAATTTTATCATATTTAACAACTAAAACACCTTGTAATAATCATCATTAGCTTTTTCATACTCTTCAACTCTTCCAATGTCTAGCCAATACTCTCTTATGGGAAAGGATATGACGT
>CALDOC010000300.1 GCA_937914675.1 uncultured Sulfurimonas sp. | reverse complement strand
GTATCAAGTTTGCGAACGCGAGTCGACTCTACGCCGATTATTCCGTAGACGTCGCTAAGAGAAAAATGATTAAAGAGACTATCAGTATTTTGATGCAGATAAAGCAGACCACTCTTCTTGTCTCAAAGCAAGAGCTTCAAATCTTAAACGCGGAGATTGACCTTGAACAGAAAAAAGAGCAGTACTTAAACGGACAGCTAGATTCTGGTTTTTTAGATAACGCGGTTATTCAAAAAAATATAGTCACTCAAGCGCTTTATGACATACAAACGACAAAAGAGAAGCTAATCACGCAGTTTCAAACTTTGAGCGATTTGTCTTATGAAAAAGTTTCCATTCCTCACCTGGAATTCATAAGTAGTGAAGATTTTATTAAACATAACATTGTTCTTAAGCGCTATGAAGCCGAAGCTCAAAAAAACCAACATTACAAAGACGTCACAGTGTCCAAATATCTACCTAAAGTCAGTTTGACCGCTGGTTATAATTGGACAAGTGGGGAGCAATTTCTGTCTAATAGCATTATCATAAATAATGAACTTTCATACTATGATTATGGAGTAAAAGCTTCTATGCCTTTAGACATAAACGCTTTTAGAGACATTGAATCCGCAAAAGTCGACTTTCTAAAGTCTCAAGTTGTAACGCAAGACAAGCAAAGAGAGTTAAACGCACTTTTTGAACAGGTCATGCATAACGTAAAGAATTTTGATAAAAAGATACAACTCAGTAAGAACACTACGGATATTTACTCTAAATTATTAGTTGACACTCAAGCTTTGTTTAACGCTGGATATAAAACTCAGTACGACGTCGACACTCTTCAAAACTCTTTAAAAATTCAAAATTTAGAGTCTAAAGTGTATGAGATAGACAAGCAACTAGCGTTGCTCACTCTTTATGAAATGTACGTAAACGATGGAAAGTAGATGAGCGTTAGTTTTAGTAAATATATGACGGATTGGTTGTATGGCGAAGATGGTTACTATGCGACTTATAAAAACATTGGCAAAAGTGGCGACTTTTACACGGCGGTAAGCACAAGCAAGTTTTTTGGTGGAACAATCGCAAAGCATATTGTTTCTTTGGTTGACGACGGTTTTTTGGCGAGCGACGCGGTTATCTGCGAGATAGGCGCGCATCATGGCTACTTTTTGGCGGATGTTTGCGAGTTTCTTTACACTCTCAGACCGGAGCTGCTTTCCTCTTTCAAGTTTGTCATCATAGAGAGGTTTGACGACCTTCAAGAGCAACAGAGAAATTATTTCCAAGAGTCGTTTGGCGACGTCGTCACTTTGACTCATTATAAATCTTTAAGTGAATTACGATGTCCAAACGCCTTTTTTATCGCAAATGAAATTTTTGACGCGTTTCCATGCGAACTTTACTTCAAAGGTAAAACCGCTCGCATGGATGGTCATGCCGTAGAGTTTGACCAAGATGACGAATGGGTAAAAAGCAAAGCGGAAAAGTACTTCAAAGACAGAGGCGAGATAGCCGTTGGTTATGAAGAGTTCGCTTTAGAGATGGCGTCGTCATGCGACAAGTTTGAGTTTATGACTTTTGATTATGGCGAGACGCAAGCGCGACCTGATTTCTCCATCCGCGTTTACTCCAAACATGAAGTGATTCCATTTTTTGATGAAAACATCAAACGTGATGAACTTTTTGCAAAAAGCGACATAACTTACGATGTGACGTTCGCTCATGTAAAAGACGCTTACGAAGAAGCCGGAGTGGAGTTCATAG
>CALDOC010000299.1 GCA_937914675.1 uncultured Sulfurimonas sp. | reverse complement strand
TAAACACTCCACCCTCTTCTTGGTAGCTCTGCTCTGTTTTTTCCATATCGTCCGTTATTTTAGTTCCCTTTGGAACCTCGTAGCCCAAACGCGCGAAACGCTCGCTATCGTAACGGTCGACGCGAGCCGTGTCACGGATTTCAGGGCCAATTACGTCTCTCGCCTCTTTTCCATAAATCTTGTCCACTTCGTACCAAGCCGCGAACTCGTCGCCTTGCAATGGATATGTTTTAAGAAGCGGATGTCCTTGCCAATCGTAAGGCATCAAAATTCTTTTCATGAAAGGATGATTGTTCGCCTCTATGCCGAACATGTCGAACATTTCGCGTTCGCTCCAGTCGGCGCTTCTAAAAAGCTTCTCGACGCTGTCCACCGCTTGACCTTTTTTGATGGAGTATTTGATTCGAATTCGCTTTCGCTTGTTCATGCTAAGCATTTGATAAAAGATTTCAAAAGTGTTGTCTTTCGCTAACCAGTCTATCGCTGACATTTCCGTTAGTTGCGTGTATTCCAACTCGTCTCTCATGAATTCCAAAAGACTGTAAATGTCGTTGGCGTTGATATAAACCACCATGTTGGTAACTTGAATAAAAGCGTCTTTTACTTCAAATTTAGCTTTTATAGCCGCTAAATCCGCCGCGAACACCGCGTCGCTTTGAACGTCTTGTTTAGGCACTTGAGGCGCCACGTAAAATCTATCCGTGTAGTAAGCTTTCGCTTGTACGTCGTCTTTAGGCGTATAGGCTCTCATTACATCAACCTTTTGGCTTTTTGCGCGTTGCCAGCTTTATTGGCGCGGATTTTTTTCTGTAACAACATAACTCCATATTGAAGAGTCTCGGGACGCGGCGCGCAGCCAGGAAGATACAAATCAACGGGAATGATTCTGTCACAGCCTTGAACGGTCGCGTAAGTGTTGAACATACCGCCAGTGTTGGCGCATGACCCCATGGAGATTACCCATCGAGGCTCCGTCATCTGATCATAAAGGCGTTTGATGAACTCTGCATGTTTTTTCGTTAGAGTTCCCGCGACTATCATGACGTCGGCTTGACGTGGACTCGCGCGGAATATAGTTCCGTAACGGTCAAAGTCAAATCGAGAAGCTCCCGAAGCCATCATCTCGATTCCACAACAAGCGAGACCGTAAGTCAAAGCCCATAGTGAGTTTGAACGACCCCAGTTTACAATCTTGTCTATGCTTGTAAGAGCGACGGGGAGTCCACCATCTTGCGTATAATTTACTTTATGTTGTGCCATTCTAAGGCTCCTTTTTTCCACGCGTATGCAAAACCAATCGCTAATAATAAGATGAACATTAGCATTTCAGCGAAACCAAACCAGCCAAGAACTTTAAAATCAACCGCCCATGGGAACATAAATACTATTTCAACGTCAAATAGTAAAAACAAAAGAGCAAACAAATAAAACTGTGGTGACACTCTATTTGGTTGCTTAGTAATTTCCGGTCCACACTCGTAAACGGAAAGCTTAATCTTCTCACTATCTTTCGCAGCCAACGCACGACTCGCCAAACGAGCGATAATCGTAGTCATGGTAAATGCGCCAAATGTTATAACAAAAAGTACAAATACCCCAAAATACGGATTTGCAGTACTAATATGCTCCATATAACCTACCTTTAAAATTAAGAGTAATATTAAATATAACTCTTTTTAATATTTGTCTACTAGTTTTTAGCACTAGAAAAAACAGTTATCTCACTATATCAAAAAGAGTATTAAAGAAAAGTTTAATGTAGAAATAAGTGCTTAGGGATGTCACTTATCGCAACACTTATATGAGTTATTTTAGGGGCATTTGTCAAAAAGTAACATGCGTATATGAGTTTATGAAGCGTGTTTGAGTCTCAATAAAATAATTTCACTAGGCGCTTTATATCTATAGTGAAGACCCCAAGTTCCAAGTCCTCTATTAACGTAGATGGCCATTTCGCCAACGTAGCTCAATCCACTCAAAAAAGGTTGAACCAATCTCACGAGATAATGAAAAGGAAAAATTTGCCCTCCATGCGTATGTCCACATAAGAACAAAGAAGCGTTGGCTTTTATGGCGATGGAAAAGTCTTTTGGTTGATGCGCCAAAAATATTATGGGAGAGTTTTTATTTGCGTAACTTATGATTGTCTCGATTTTTCTTTCAATTTTAAAGAACTTGGAAAATCTATCGGGTAAACCTACGATATGAATTATTTTGCCATTAAAATTAAAAAAAGCGCATTTGTTGTCCATAAAAACAAAATTCTCAAGACTCTTTTTTAAATCACTCAAACCATAAAAAAGATCATGATTGCCGCTAACGTAATAGACGGGCGACTTCATGGAGTTTAAGATTTTTAATCTATCTTGAACGTCTTTGGCTGAAGTGTCAATGACGTCGCCAGTTATGACGATAAAATCACATTGCAACTTATCACAAACCGCAACGAGTTCCACAAGAGATTCCCTTGAAACTCTTGTGCTGACGTGTAAGTCGCTTAAATGCAATATGCTTAAATCGTTTAAATCTTCATGGTTAACTTCAATAGTTAAGAACGTAGGTTCTGGAAGAGTGTTCAATTTTATAAATTTTTTGCCACTTCTTGAGCGGACGAAACGAAATTTATCTTTTCTATCACGCCGTTTTTGAGTTTATAAACCGTGATTTTTTCCTCTTCTTGAGCAAATCGTTTATCCTCTTCATCGTTGATTAAAAGTATGGTATGCTTATATTTTTTCATCTTTGGCATAGCGAATAACTTTGTAATGATTCCCGGCATTTTAGAAATATTTGCGATAAAAACGGCATTGCGTTCTTCCAAATACTTAGGATTTTTAGTGTTTAAAAACTCGTTCATGTCGGCGCCTGTGTCTTTTTCAAAACTCACGATGATTGTTTCAACGGAACGACTGACTATATGGTCCTTTTCAAACTGATCAGCCAAAGTAAACGAACTTATCTCTTCACCCAAACCAAAATCATTCGCCATTAGCGTTGCAACCAATAACGCCAATGAAAATATTTTTTTCATGCTTATTTTTCCTCATAATTTAAGTCATACGTTACGTCAACTTGATCGCGTACCGTTAAGAAGAACATGCTCGGAGGTTCTATGCCGTAATCGCTCATATTTATTTTAAATCCGCCAGAAATATTTAGAGTCCCATTTTCTTGAGTGATAAGAGATGCGGCTTTTATGTCTTTGCTTACGCCATTGAGAGTTAAAGTAGCCATAACGTCGTAGTTCTTCCCTTCCTTGACAACGTCTTTTATCTCCACTGTTATGAATTTTTCCGTTTTGGCTCTTATCGCTTCATACATGTGTTCATCTCTATCGAGATTGTCGCTTACTAGAGAGAGCGCCAAGAAAGATATTTGCCCTCTAATCGACTCGACGCCATTTTTCATATCTAAAAAGGAAGTTATTTTCGAACTGCTCGGGTTTATGGTATTGTCGCCAAAAACCTCAGTGTGCGCGTTAATTTGTCCTTGTTTGAGCGTTAAACCACCTGCGTTCGCCACTATGGCCAATAAAACCAAAAGTACTATTTTATACATTTTACATCTCCGTTTTTTTTATATATTGTTTGTTAAATATTCCAAGAAATATCGTGATTGCTGGAATAAATCCTATAAGCCCACTCAGAGCAAAGATTAATCCTGCGCCTGAAGCCAACCAAGCCGTAAATATCATATATATCCCGATAGTTTTGAGATCCTTTTTTAAAAGCGTTTGCAAGATGACGACGTTGTAATAGGAAATTACAATGGGGTAAATAGCGGATAAAACATACGCTTCTTTTAAAAAATACGTCAAATAGCTTAAAGCGAACAATCCAAGGATAAGCCACTCGGTGCGTCGCTTTGATATATTCACGCTCAAAGCCAAAACAATGCCTACCAAATGAAATAAAACTATTTCATAACTAAAATCTAACCTCCATATTGGGATAAAAGCGTCTCTTGAAAGCGTTTCAAAAAGAGCTGAATCTAAAAAAATCCAAAGCATCATGACAAGTAAAGAGTGCTCTTGAGCGTTTGTGTTTTTTAAAATTTCTTTAGGCAAAAACCGTGAACTTAGCAAAACAACAGCGCTAAAAGTAATCGCTATCAAGCCTCTTTGCGATACGTCATAACTGAACAACAACGTTCCCATGGCGTATGAGACGCCAAGAGCCAAACCGATATCAGAAGCTACCGCTTTTTTCAGTTCGTTTATCATGAGAGTGGCGATGGCGCCGCTCGACACCCCTAAAACAAAGAGTAAACCCATTGATATATTTGGATAAAAAAAGCTTACAAACAACTGCAAGGCGATAAAAAAAAGAATTTTATTCTCATTCTTCATTGTAAGCGAAAAACTAAGCAACGAACCAATCACTCCACCCATTGGTAAAACAGAGATGACTTTTAAATCCGATAAATAGTGTTCAACTATACCCGTTTGAATGATAAGCAAGTAGTAACTCAACTCAAACGCGACAAACAGTATGAGAGCGAATCGCCTCATGAGACGCCTCTCTTATGCAGAAACACCCAGTAATAAGATGAAAAAAGAAAATCAAACGCGCTAATGAAGAGCGCCTCAAGCCCTAAAACGTTGGACAAATACAAAGCGAAAAAGAGAGCGCTTATCCACACCCGAATGGTTGCGCTTAAACTCGTCAGCGTCTTTGCGTGTTCTTTGTCTCTCAAAGCCAAAAAATGTATGTAACCCGTCGTAGCGACAAAGGCGAAAACCACGTATTCATACTTGCCCTCAAACGAAAACCCAAGCAGTGGATAGATATAAGCGGCCAATAAAATCAAAAATAGACCGCCAAGTCCATCATTGAGCACTCCCAAAAGATTATACGTTTGCAATTTTGAAAAATTTATTTTAATGGAAATAAGAGGAAGAAGACTGAACAAAACAATAAAACCAAATAGAGTGCGCAGCTTCCAAAGAGTACCAATATCCAAAGAGATAAAACCGACTTGAACAAATCCGCTGATGGATAAAACGGTGAAAATACCCAAGATTCCAAACATATAAATTTTATAAAACGCCTTGTCGCCAATGGCTTTTATCTCTTTTGAGAACATGGCGAGAACCATGAAAAAGACGCCGATCGCCAACGCCACGTGAGAGTGCGCGACGATCAAATCGTTTCTATGAAAAAACCATCTAATCTCTGGAATAAACAAAACGTTTCCCTCGACGTCGACAAATAAAAACGCCGCGATGGACGTTAAAAGCGCTTTTTTCGAAAAACCGTCCACGTCCGAATCTTTATACCATCTATAAAGTAGCGGCGCGTATAAAAGGGTGAGATACTGTAAAAACCACTCTTGATTGTAAGAGATGGCGTCCACAAAAGTTCTATACAAAACGGAGGCGAAATAAAATACCGTTGGAATAATCCATAAAATATTCCATCTCGCCACGAAAGTTTCCTTGTTTAGCAACTTGATGATGAGATAATAGAGTGGGATTAAAGCCAGACTCATGCCCAAAGTGTTGTCGCCATGAGGACCGCTCACAGTCCTCTCGACTTGACCTATAACGGGGTTCATGAGAATCAACAGCGCTATTGGAGCTATGAGAACCACTCTAAAAGAGACCTTTACCCACGTTGGAATCACTTGATAAAGTTTTATAAATTTATACAAAGCGATACTGTAAAACACGCCAGCGATGGCTAAAATAAAATTGAGCCAATAGTTGAAATCGTAAAAAGCCAAACCTCTGTGATTGCCGAAAATGAGCGTCACAATCATATAAATCAAATAAATGTACCAAAAAATAAAAAATAGGTTCAAATAGTACAATCCATCCTCACTGCTTCCAACTTCTTTGTTTATCAATAAAAAAGGCAACATTGAGAGCATTAAAGTGATAAAGCCATAGAGCATTAAACTAATGTGAATCGCTCTCATGTTGTATGGATCCAAAGTCGGAGTGTCGATGGAGTACCCAAGTAAATTAATGGAGTAAATGATTCCAAACACCAAACCTAACGCAAAAAAAATGAATGAAGTTTTGAAGTGATATTGTATAAACGCGCTAAAGTTGTCCATCTTTGACCTCGTATGTTGTATTTGCCAATTGCGCCAATTGCCTGTCATGGGTTGTCACTATGATAGTTGTTCCTTTGTTTGATAATTTTTTAAAAAGTTCAAACACAATGAGAGAATTTTTAGAATCGAGATTTCCCGTTGGTTCATCCGCAAAAATGGTGGTTGGATTGTTTATCAGCGCTCTAGCGATTGCCACTCTCTGTCTCTCTCCGCCAGAAATTTCGTTTGGAAGTTTGTCGAGCAAACTCTTGATTCCCAACGACTCGAGCAATCCCGCCACGTCCTCCAAACTAGCCTCTTCATTGGCCATCATTAGATTTTCTTTGACGCTTAAATAATCAATAAGATAGTGAAATTGAAATATAAAACCAATGTTCTTCTTTCTGAAAGCGTCAATGTTTTTAATCTCTTTGTAATTCACCCCGTCAAAAACCACGTCCCCTTTTGTCGGCGTCAAAAGCGTGGAGAGGATTGAAAGCAGCGTTGATTTTCCACTGCCGCTCTCCCCCACTATCGCGATAAATTCGCCAGCTTGTATCTCTAAATTTACCTCTTTGAGAGCAAGGTCGTTTTTGTAATAATGAGAAATATTAGTTGCTTTTATCATGAGCGGTTTCCTTGAATCAACGCGAGAGGATCGCTCTTCGCCGCGTTTAACGCGGGTAAAATCGAACCTAGCGTCACCATGACGATCGACATGACAAATATCGTCAGCGCCAAAGAGAATGAAATCTCGCCATTGACGTAGCCTTGCAACGTGGAAGAATTTTTTATCAAAAAAAGCGCCAAGAATGAAAAAACGTAAGCGCTTGCGAAACTAAAAAGTCCAAGAACAAGCCCTTCTATGATGATTCCAAACATTACTTTTTTCATTGAAATTCCAATGGCCCTTTTAATGCCAAACTCGCTTCTTCTTTGGTTGATCGTCACGCTCATAATGCTGACGATGCCTATAAGCCCCATGCAAAAAGCGATAAAAGAGATGACTCGCGAGGAGATTTTAATGATTTTAAATTGATTGTAA
>CALDOC010000298.1 GCA_937914675.1 uncultured Sulfurimonas sp. | reverse complement strand
CTAAGCGATACGCTTGACGTCAGCGCCAATTCTCTCACTCTAAGCGGTAGCGTTAAAGCGACGACGATTGCGTTTAGTTCAAATGGCGATTTGACGATGAGCGCCACAGCCTCGCTCGAAGCGACGACCATTACGCTCGACGCGCAAAACGCTTTAACGCTCAACGACCTTAGCGCGACGAATTTGACGCTCAAAAACGCAGACGCGATTAGCGACGTTGGCGCCGTGAGCGCGACGAACGTAACGTTTGACTCGGTGGGAGACATTGGTTCAGCGACAAACGCTTATACAATGTCCGCAAACAGTTTAACGCTTAACGACGTGGCGAACGCTTACGTCAGCAACGACAAAGATTTGGAAGTCAACGCCATCACAAGTCAGATTCTTGAGTTGAGCGTAACTGGCAACTTATACGTGATAAACGACATCGACGCGACGGATATAAAACTATCAGCGACGCAAGATTTGACGCAAGAGGGAGTAGTCACTTCAACGACGGGAGTAGAGTATACGGCGGCGAACGTCACGACCATTGGAGACGTAAAAGCGAACGGTGGCGACATAACGTTCAACGCGACGCAAAAAGCCACCCTGTCTCTTTTGGACGCGGGCGCTTCAAACGTCACTCTTAACGTGGCGGGTGACATACTAGACAACAATGAAGACGCGAACAACGTGATCGCCACCACTCTTAGTACAAACACCAGCGCGACCGTTGGCGCGGTAGATGATTTCTTTGACACCAAAATAGACAATCTTGCGCTTTCAAGCGCGTTGCAAAATCTTTACGTAAGTGAAGCTGACGCTCTAGCGCTTCCAGCCATCAATAATTTTAGTGGAAACATCGCCATTAACGCGGAGTCTTTCGCCATTGATGAAGCGCTCAACATAAATGGAAAGCTGATTTTAAACGCGACAAACGGAGCGTTTACGACCACGAGCGACATCACGGCAAGCGCGATTTCACTCAGCGCTAGCGGTGACGTAAACGTGAAAACGCTTAGCGCCGCTTCGGACGTCTACTTAGCTTCAAGCGCTGGGACTATTGTGACAAATGGAGATATTAAAGCTGTTGGAAATATCACTATAAATTCCGCGACGAGCATGACGCAAACAGCAAACATTAGTACAACTGGTGATGAATCAACTGTAGACATAGTGGCGGATTCGTTTATTATGGCCAATGGGAGTTCTATCGTTTCAAACGCCGACATTCGCATAGAGGCGAGCGACTCCATAGTGGTTGAAACGCTGCAAACTAGCAAAAACGTCAGTTTGAAAACGACGAATGGCTCCATCGTTTCTCTTGACGCGGACTCGTTAGTGAGCGCGGAGGGGCTTATCATCCAAGCGGGAACTAGCATAGGAAGCGCAAATCAGAATTTCTTGACGAACGTAAACGGTTTTGCCGCGACGACGCAAAATGGAGACCTTTACGTAAGCGACAAAGACTCCTTGTCAATTGGCAATTTAAGCGTAGCGGTAAACAAAGTGGACAGCCTTTTGCAAGAGTTTACAAACGAGGCGAGCGTTGATCTGCTCATGGGCGTTAACGCTCAGGGAGATTTAAACGTTACTCTCGCTGATGGAGGACTCTCCTCCGTTGAAGGCGCGACAACGCTTTCAAGTGGAGAAATCAACGTAAACGTTTCAAAGGATTCCATTTTTGAGGGAGTTGTCTCAAGCGTCGGAAACGCGACTATAAACTCCAGCGCGAACTTGGATTTTAATCTCGTACTCTCTTCGGAGAAAGAGATTGCGCTTAACGCCCAAAACGTTACGACAAACGTAACGCTAGCCACTGGTAACGTTACAATAAGCGCCGACTCGGTTGCGTTAAAAGCAGACACGACGTCTCAAACTGGAGATATAAAAATCATCGCCTCAACTGGCGCCATAACTCAAACGGGAAAAATGGAGACGCAAGGGAGCGATAGAACTATAGAGATGAGCGCAAATAACGCTCTTACAACGGACGCGCTCACCGCTACAAACGTCGCTTTATCCGCTCAAACGATAATGGACAAAGAGGAGACTTCGCTTCTAAGCGCGACGAACTTGACGATCAACTCGGCGAACGTGGGAACTCAAGCGAACAGCTTCAACGCGGCGATAGAGAGTTTGACTCTCACCGACGCGAAAGACGTTTATTTAACCGAGAAAGACAATCTCTCCATCGCCAAAGCGAACGCGCAGAGTATGACTCTTAACGCGAAAGACGTCACAATCTCGGGACTTACGAGCGTGACGAACTCTCTCAACGTTCAAGCGGACAACTTGGTGGCGAACGCTTCGATGGAGTCTCAAGGCGATATAATCCTGAGCTTGAACGACTCATTGACGACTCAGAACGTGACAGGCGTAAACGTCGCTTTATCCGCTCAAACGATAATGGACAAAGAGGAGACTTCGCTTCTA
>CALDOC010000297.1 GCA_937914675.1 uncultured Sulfurimonas sp. | reverse complement strand
ATTTCGTTATGGGACATTAAAATATTGGCTACGGACGTCTCTGAAGACATTCTAAAAAAAGCCATAGCCGGCGTTTACTCTGAGAAATCCATGCAGGGATTATCTTTGAATATCGTTCAAAAGTATTTCACAATGAAAAAAACCGCAAAATCGAAAGAGTTTACCATAAACGACTCGATAAAAAATATGATTACGTTTAGAAAATTTAATTTGGTATATGGAAACTACGGTATGTTTCGCAATCCGATAGATATAATTTTTTGTCGAAACGTAATGATCTATTTTGATAAACCGGTACAGACTCAGATTAACAATCATCTCGCGTCGCTTTTAAAACGCGAGGGACTGCTGTTTATTGGGCACTCTGAATCCATTCCGCCAAGCGTTAAAAATTTGAAGTTAGTTAAATCATCAATCTACATGAAAGAATAAGGAAAGAGAATGGAAATTACGGACATTAGCGACATTGAGATTTTAAAAGAGATAGGACGAAGGTTTAAGGAGAAGAGCGCTTCCATCGCCGAGATGGAATTTATGACTAAAAAACTTCTTGAAATGAATGAGAAAAGCAAAGAGGTCGAAGCGGCGAAAAGCTACTTTTTATCACTGATAAAAAATGAGTTTAACAATCCCATCTCTTCACTGCTGAGTCTTTCAAAAAAAATAAAAAAAGATATTGACATTGAGCGACTAGACGCAATAGGCTCGATGATGCGCAGTGAATTAAGTTACTTGGACTTTAGCTTGAAAAACATATTTGCCGCTTCTGAAATAGAGTATGGCGAAATGGGCAACGACTTTGCTCGCATTACTCCAGAAGACGTAACGCAAGAAGCGATAGAATATTTTGCGCATCTCATTAAAGAAAAATCGCTGACTGTAAAATTTGAAAACGCCATTGAAGGAAAGATGGTTACCGATGGACAAAAGCTCTATCTTATGTTGTTAAATCTTCTTTCCAACGCATGCGAATACTCTTATCCAAACTCCAACATTAATATTGTTTTCGCTGAAGAAAACGGTAATTACACTTTGCGAGTCGAGGATTTTGGAGAGGGCGTTTACGAAGCCCATAGCAAAAATATTTACAATCGATTCTATAAACACAACACGGGAAAAACGCGTCCTGG
>CALDOC010000296.1 GCA_937914675.1 uncultured Sulfurimonas sp. | reverse complement strand
AGCAACAAACGCCAATGCTCGGCCCGACGCTAACGGATACGTTTTTGACGTCGCAATGAAAATCTTTGGCGAAACTTTCAACGACGTTGGCGACTATGTTTTTAAACGCTCCGGCTCGCCCCGCGTGAGCGACGGCTATGACCTTTTGAGCGTCGTCGTAAAAGAGAATGGGCGCGCAATCCGCGACCATGACCATGAGCGGGATATTCTTTTTGTTCGTGATGAGAGCGTCGCAAGCGGGAGGGTTGTCGAAGTTATCCGCGTCATCGACGATATGGACCAAATCGGAGTGAATTTGTTTCATATGAACGAGCGTTTTCGTTTCGTAGTTGAGATAGTCGGACAAGATGTCGTGATTGTCAACGACCCTCTTGGTTTCGTCGTTTACGTGAAAGGCCAAGTTCCCGCCTTTCTTAGTCGTAAAGCAACGCTCGACGCGTGAATACTTATTTAATTGTTTACTATGATTAATTTGCATATAATAATTATAACGAAAAGAGAGGTGTTTTTTTGAGTAAACTTAGCAAGTATTCCGTTTTGTTGGATGGCGACGGAGTGGAGGTCAAACGCCAAGAAATTAAAGAGTATTTTCACAATACCTACGAACTCTTCGAAAAGGTTTTTGAAGTTTTAAAGAGCGACGAGGTTTTTTACGAAAAATCCGAGGTCACTCGACATCCCATGATATTTTACTTTGGGCACACCGCGACTTTTTTTATAAACAAACTCGTCTATATGAAAATAATCAACGAAAGAGTCAATCCGAGTTTTGAATCCATCTTCGCCGTCGGCGTTGACGAAATGTCCTGGGACGATATGGAAAACTCCAAGTCCCAATGGCCTGAGGTTAGCGAAGTGAGAGAGTATAGAAACGCGGTAAAGAGCTTAGTCGACAAGCTGATAGAAACGCTCCCACTATCTCTTCCAATAACGCAAGACTCTCCAATGTGGATCATTCTTATGGGAATCGAACACGAAAGAATTCACATAGAAACTTCACTCGTGTTGCATAGACAAATGCCATTGGCGTTGGTGAAAAATTCGCCATATTTTCCCGTATGCGAGATAAGCTCGCGTCATCCAAAAAACGCGATGATTGACATAAACGCCACCGAGGTCAAACTAGGCGTAAACGACTCTCACAAGCTTTATGGCTGGGACAACGAGT
>CALDOC010000295.1 GCA_937914675.1 uncultured Sulfurimonas sp. | reverse complement strand
GCTTCCTTTCATCTGCTCTATGGAAACGTACTCTTTTTCTTCCATCCATTGTGTGATATTCTCTAAAACGGTTTGAACGTGGCTTTCCCCATTTTTTAAAATCGCGCCGACCATTTGAACCGCGTCGGCGCCGCTCATCATGGCTTTAAGCACGTCTTCATGATTGCTAACCCCCGTTGAAGCGCAAAGCGAAACGTCTAATTTTTTATAAAGAATCGCGCACCAACGCAGCGTTTCGCTTAGTTCTTGCGACGAACTCAGACTCAACACCGGCAATGAATTCAAATTTTCAAGGTCAATATCCACGTGAACGGGTCTGTCAAACAAAACCAAGCCGTTGGCTCCCGCGTCGCTGAGGCGTTTCGCCATCTGCGCCGGAGCCGAAAAAATGGCGTTCATTTTCACGCTTACTGGAACGCTGACGTTCTCTTTTACCGCTTTAATCGCGTCGACGTAGAGTTGTTCAACGTCTCTTGCGTCTACGTCCACGTCCGTTGGAATATACGTAATGTTCAACTCTATGGCGTCGACTCCCGCGCTTTGAAGCTTTTTGGCGTAGTCGATCCAACCGCCTTTAGAAACGCCATTTAAAGAAGCGATGATGGGGATGTTTACGTTCTTTTTTAGTTGAATGATTTCATCAAGATAATGTTCCGATTCAAGGTTGCTAAGAGTCACTTCTGGAAAATAACCCAAAGCTTCGGCGTAATCTTCGCTTCCCTTAAAAAGAAAATGGTCGATTTCTCGGTTTTCATGATTGATTTGCTCTTCAAAAATTGAGTGTAAAACCACGGCGGCGGCGCCATATTCTTCGAGTTTCTTTATGGATTCCATGGAGGCGGTCAGTGGACTGGCTCCTATGATGATCGGGTTTTTAAGTTGCAATCCCATGTAAGTTGTAGTCAAGTCCATTATATTTCTCCCTCTTTACTCGCTGTTAGTTGTTCTAAATTTTGGTAACGCTTGTATAAACTTTGCGCGTGTTCTCTCGCGGTTTGGAGATACTCTTTCGCGTTGTTCGCGTTTAGTTTTTCAACCATTTTAAAACGCGTCTCTTGATACATAAAGTTTTTAACGTCTATTTGCGGACCTTTATAGTCAAGTTGCATAGGGTTTTTACTCTCGTCTCTTAGGTCTGGATTGTAGCGAAACATCGGCCACAGTCCTGACTCGACCGCAAGTTTTTGATGAGCCATTCCATAGCGCAAGTCGTAGCCATGAGCCACGCAGTGCGAATAGGCTATGATGATGGAAGGTCCGTCGTATTTTTCCGCTTCGACAAAAGCTTTTACCGTTTGAGCGTCGTTGGCTCCCATGGCGATTTTCGCCACGTAAACGTTTCCATAAGCTATCGCCATCATCGCCAAATCTTTAGGAACTTGCGCTTTTCCTCCAGCGGCGAATTTCGCCACGGCGCCGGTCATTGTCGCTTTGGATTGTTGCCCTCCGGTGTTTGAGTAGACTTGGGTGTCCATGACTAAAATATTTACGTTTTTGCCGCTCGCCAATACATGATCGACTCCGCCATAACCAATGTCGTAAGCCCAACCGTCGCCGCCCATCATCCAGACGGATTTCTTAACGAGATAATCCGCAAGGTTGTTTAGTCTATCGGATTGCTCGCCTTTTATCGATTTTAAAATAGTTTTGAGTTCTTCGACCCGAGCGCGTTGTTCAAAAATTTCAGGCTCGTCCTCTTGCTTGGAATTTAATAAATCGTTTGCCAATTTGTCGCCGATTTCTTCTTTCATATTGGATAGTATTTCTCGCGCTCCATGCGCGTGTTTGTCGATGGCGAGCCTGAAGCCAAGTCCAAACTCCGCGTTGTCCTCAAAGAGAGAGTTCGACCAAGCCGGTCCGCGTCCCTCGTCGTTTTTTCTCCATGGAGTCGTCGGCAAATTTCCACCATAGATGGAAGAGCATCCCGTCGCGTTGGCTATGACCATTC
>CALDOC010000294.1 GCA_937914675.1 uncultured Sulfurimonas sp. | reverse complement strand
CTCCACACCCCCTCAAGAGCGTAACCGCAGTGCGGACATGTTCCATTTTCGTCAAGCTCGTTAATGACGAATTGGCCAATGTTGCCACGTCGGTCAACGACTCTTTTTTTGCAATTTGGACAGTACGTCGATTCATAGTCTTCGTTGTCCACGTTTCCGACGTAAAGATACTTTAGACCCTCTTCTTGACCGATTTTGTAGGCGCGCAAGAGCGTGGCTTCGGGCGTTCTAGGGCTGTCAAGCATTTTGTAAGTGGGATGAAACGCCGAAAGATGCCAAGGAATGGAAACGTCAAGTTTCGCTATAAATCTCGCGATGGAGCGAATCTCTTCGTCGGAATCATTTTTGCCGGGAATGAGTAGAGTCGTTATCTCTATCCAAATTCCGCTTTCATGAGCGTAAGTCACGGCGTCTAGCACGGGTTTGAGCTTCGCTCCGCATATCTCTTTGTAAAACTCATTTGAAAAACTTTTGAGGTCTATGTTCATTCCGTCTATGTACGGCGCGAGCAGGTCTATAGCTTTTCTCGTTTCATATCCGCTGGTGACGTAGATGTTTTTCAAACCTTTTTCATGGGCTATTTTCGCCGTGTCGTACGTGTACTCAAAAAAGACGATTGGTTCATTGTAGGTGTACGCCACCGAGTCACAACCATGCTCAATGGCTAGGTCAACGATTTTCTCGGGCGAAAGTTCGTGGCCGACGACTTTATGCTCGTGTTCTTTTGGATACTGAGAAATGTCGTAGTTTTGACAAAATTTGCAAGAAAAGTTGCACCCAACCGTGCCCACCGAAAAAGCTTTGGTTTTTGGCAGGAAATGAAACATCGGCTTTTTCTCCACAGGGTCCACGTTCACCGCGGCGGCGATTCCGTACACCAACAGTTTAAGCTCGCCACCCTCCACTCTCCTCACTCCACAAATTCCATACTCTCCTTCCTCAAGCTTGCACGACTGCGAACACGCTTGGCATAGGATTTTCCCACTATCGAGTTTTTTACTCAACCAGGCTGAATGAGACATCTTTTTTTCCTTGAGAGACGCGAAGTTACGCGTCTTTATTTTTGTTTTTTGAACCTTTTAAAATAGAAAAAACACCGCCCGCGAAAGTATCCACGTCAAGAATCAGACCAATGATAAAACTAATTAAAACGGCTAAAGCGACGCCCACTGTACACATATCCATGATAAATCCTTCTTTTTCTCGTTTATTTTTTTGTTGGAAGTATTATAGGAATAAATTATGGAGAGAGTATGGAGAGAAATGAGACGCGATGATAAACTTTAGGTGAGTCTCGAGTTGAAAAACGCGCCGTGAACAAAAAATTCGACTTTACGATAGGCGTCAACAACATGCTTGACGAAACTTACGCCGCGAGCAACACCTACGCGGACTTGATATTGCTAAACAACTGCCCCCTAAGGAATCATAACTAAACGAAATCCTATAGAAGATCGCCCCTTTTCAGCTTTACTCCACAAACGATTAGATGTTCGCAGCAGCATCACTTTAGAGTTCCAAGCGCCACCACGAATTACTTTTTTGTTACCTACCTCCGGGTTAACGCTTCCGTCTATTGGTAAATTAGCGTAATCATCGACATACGAATCCTCGCACCACTCCCAAAGATTACCACTCATGTCATAAAATCCCCAATTATTTGGTTTTTTAGAACCTATGCTGGCGACATCCGACGCATTGCCTGAAAATACAGAATAGTCATACGCTTGCTCATGATCATTACCCCAGTAAAACAAACTTTTACTCCCTGCGCGCGCTACGTACTCCCATTGAGCTTCCGTGGGTAGTCTATACAACTTTCCACTTGCCAAACTTAGCCACTTTGCATACTCAACGGCGTCATTCCAACTAACTCTCGTTACTGCGAACACATCCCTATCCTCAGCTTCTGGATTTACTCTTTTTAAATTTTTCGCATCTGTATATTTATCATACTCTGCATACGTAACCTCATGCGTTCCCACATATAACGAGTAATTGATAGAAATTTCTTTTGTAATCTTTTCATCATCATCGCTGTTACTACTGCTATCCCCTATCGTGTATTTTCCTGGATTTACCAGTTTTAACTCTGGCTCGACGTAAGACGCGTAAACATTTTTTATGATTTTAATCGGATAGACTTTCTTTATTTTTGAAAGAGGAATGGTTACTTTTAAGTTGTCGTTTAAATCAACTAAGTGGCGATACGTTTGATAACCATCTTTCTCTACAATCAGTTCATACTCTCCTTTAACCAAGAGCATACCCTCTTCATACGTATAAGCTTTATTTGCAAAAGTTATTTTTGCGTCTTCTGGCTCTGTCACAATAAAAAGTTTAAACTTTGCATCCGCCATGTTAAGTTTGCTTATTTTAAGTTCTGCAAGCGCTCTATAAGCTCCATTTGGAAATTGCGTCAAATATGCGTTGAGGCTATCAACGTTGTTTGAATTTTTCACATCTTCCCAGAAATACCTATCACTGCTTTTTTGAATAACTTTTGTAGGTGAAGAAACATTCCCTTTTTCTAAATCAAATACGCGAGTTTTTGCCAATTCCGCATAACTGCTATCGGGATATAACTTTACAAAATTTATAAAAGAAAACACGGAAGTGGACCCAGAGATAAGTTTCCAAGCCTCTTGCGCGCTTATTGAGGTTAGCGCGTTTTTAACATCTATTTTTTTTTCTTCCTTTGGAAGCGTGAAAAAGAAGTCACCATTTAATGAAGAAGTTTCCCACGGTGTTTGATCCCCCGAAGTCTCTTGCTCAACCCCTCTACGAACGCCTTTAAAAACCTGCTCAATCGTTAATCCTTCTTTACTCATATTGTTTAGAAGATTTTTCGTATATACGCCATGCTCCCCATCTCCATCATTCGCGGTTTTGCCCGGAGCGGTCGCATAAGCTATAAAAGTACCTTTTGCGTTAGTGTTTACGCCTTCTAATCCACCGCCTGCCGCTCGATCGCCTTTAAAAGGATTATTTCGACAAGCGTCCAATATAACAATATTTAATCTTGTTTTTTGGTCGGATATTTCTCCTAACACAGTGGATACGCTAAAAGCGTTTCTTTGAATGTCTCTTTTGTTTTTTATTCGAGCGTCAACAGGAATTAAAAAGTTTTCTCCGTCAAAACCTACCCCATGTCCAGCATAATAAAATAGAGCTACGCCTCTTTTGTCATTCACTTTTTTTACATATTCGTCAAACAAATCATACATTTTATTTCTACTGGTATTTTCACCATATATCACGTCAAAATTACGAGATAGCAAGAACTCTTTCATAGCTCTTGCGTCATTCACAGGATTTTTCAGTGGCACGCCCTCATAATCGGCATTACCAATTATCAAAGCCGTCCGTCCCTCTGTTCTCATCTCTTTTAAAACCAAAGAACGATCAATAGCTATCAATTGATAATTAAGGATAATTAATAACATAAATAACTTAAACATGAGGTGCTCTTTTAATATTTATTTTATTTCTTCTTTGTTTTCCGCAGTGGGAATTTCAACAACGACTTCTTGCTTTTTCTCTTCTGGAGTGTACAAATCTTCTAATTTTTTTGTTGCAAGTTCTTCATTGAGTTGTTTTTGTTTTTCTAACTCTTTGCTTAAGTTCTCAACTTCCATCTTTACAGTCATCATTTCCATATTTAACTCTTCCGCTGTCGTTTTTGCGACCAACTCCTCTTCTTTATAAGTTTTTGCTTCGAGCTTAAGAGCCTCTAATTCTTTTTCCAACGTAGCTATTTTAGTAATGTTTTGAGTTATTCCAACAGTTGCAGTGACTTTTATATTGTCAATCCCAGCTACAATCATTTGATATTGAGCTTCTGTTGGCTTATCTCTACTGTCTGACATCTCAAGAGAATTCATCAGAGTGAGATATTTCGCTTCTTGATCCAAAACAACTTTCTCATCATCGTCTTCATGTTTTAAATACTTAACCTCATTCACCACATGGGCCAAATGACTATACTCAAATTCTAAAGACGCTTTTCTCTTTACTATGCCATCTCTATCTAAATGATGCGCTTTAATGTAAGTTTTAAATTCCACTAATTTCAATTGAGCGGCGTTATACGTTTTTGGCGCGTACTCATTAAAATCATTATCTTTCATTTGAGATAATTTTATTTCATTTGGTGTATACTCTTTAGATAATACGGTATCTATTTCAAGAGCCAACATATTACGATTTAATTCTGGGACGTCCTCAAACGCTTCTATTTTAGGCTCTGATGATGAAAATAAACCACCTAAATTATCATAGTTGCGAATTATTTTTTGCATATCGTCGCGTAAACTTTCAAATCTGCCTGCAAAATAAACATTGCTTTTTAAAGCTAATAGAGTATTATAATGTTCTAAAGAGTCATCCATTTTAGAAGAGACGATTTTTTTTCTGCTATACGCACTGTCGATTAAGCCGTCAACTTTTTTAATTTCAATATAAAGTTTCTCCTCGGAAGCGCCTTCTTTTTTATATTGCAAAACAGTAGCAAACTTTTCATTAATAAGATTAGCTGAATTTGGCGCGTAAAATGATACTTTATCTTGCTTCATCTTCTCAATGCGCTCACTTAAATCCGCAATTCCATCATCTGGATCAAAAGTAACCATCTCTTCTTGATTAGAACTATTTACAACGCTCGGTGTTGGAGTAGCAATCCCCCCCATACAGCCTGGCAACAATAACATTCCCGTAGTACTTACAAGCAATATAAAATATTTATAATCGTGTTTCATAATTAAACTCCTTATCTAAATAGCATGGTATAAAAAATACACTTAAATCATTCTATAAAATAAAAATATTTTTGGCATGGATTTATAAATAATATAAGTTTATATTTTTTTTTCAAGCATAGTTTTATTTCAAAAAAGATAAAATCGGCTTATGATAAAAAGATACCCCACTAAAAAAATATTTGTTGGAAACGTGGCGGTTGGCGGTGACGCGCCTATTAGCACGCAGTCTATGACTTATTCCAACACGCATGACGTAGTCGCCACGGTCGCGCAAATAAACAGACTTCATTTTGCGGGTTGTGACATCGTAAGAGTTGCCGTGCCAGACATGGTAGACGCCTTGGCGTTAAAATCGATAAAAGAACAAATCTCTTTGCCTCTCGTCGCGGATATTCACTTCAATCATAAACTAGCTCTCATTGCGGCCGAAAGCGTTGATTGCATTCGCATAAATCCGGGAAACATTGG
Organism: uncultured Sulfurimonas sp.; assembly: GCA_937914675.1. GTDB lineage: Bacteria > Campylobacterota > Campylobacteria > Campylobacterales > Sulfurimonadaceae > Sulfurimonas. The sequence continues at coordinate 3,374 of CALDOC010000294.1, read as the reverse complement.
CTCAAAAGAGAAGGTCAAAGAGATCGTAAAAGCTTGTCAAACTCGTAACATTCCCATACGGATTGGGGTGAACGCCGGGAGTTTGGAAAAGGAATTTTTAAACAAATATGGACAAACCGCCCAAGGAATGGTGGCGTCCGCCGAATACAACATCAAATACTTGGAAGACTTGGGTTTTACCGACATAAAAATATCTCTAAAAGCGAGTGACGTCGGGCGAACCGTAAACGCCTACCGCATGCTTCGCCCAAAAAACGACTACCCTTTTCATCTTGGAGTGACTGAAGCGGGAACGCTGTTTCATGCGACCGTAAAAAGTTCCATTGGACTCGGAGCGCTTTTACTCGATGGCATTGGAGATACGATGCGTATTTCCATAACTGGAGAACTAGAAGAGGAGATAAACGTAGCTCGAGCGATTTTAAAAGACAGTGGAGCCATGCCCGATGGTCTTAACATCATTTCATGTCCCACATGTGGGCGAATTGAAGCCGACCTAGTAAGCGCGGTGACGGAGATAGAAAAAAGAACGTCGCACATAAAAACGCCGCTCAACGTGTCCGTCATGGGCTGCGTTGTAAACGCCATCGGCGAAGCGGCTCATGCGGACGTCGCCATAGCTTATGGAAAAGGCAAAGGCCTCATTATGGTCAAAGGCGAAGTAATAGCCAACCTTGACGAGAGCGCGCTTGTAGATAGATTTGTCGAAGAAGTTGAAAAAATGGCAAAAGCGAGCGAGTGAATAAAACAATATATTTGATATAATTATAAAAATTAAACTTTTGGATTATATCGCTTATGAACAAACTTGAAGTGTCCACACATGAAACGCTAATAATAAATATACTTCTTCACTATAAATTTTTAACCATAGAACAATTATCAAAGCTGTTAAAACTTGAAATTGACAGCTTTTTTATGCAAAGAATGGAAGAAAAACTATTTGTAAAAACGCTTAGAAACAAAAATTTTGACACTGATTTGCCCCCTATATATTTTGCCTTGCCAAATAAAAATTTAAACATCGACTCTAAGCTATATTTTCAAGACATTGACTTAAGACAACTTAGCGTAGGTCAAGACGATTATTTTCACATCTACAACACGGTCAATTATCATATTCTTTTTAACGCTTATAGCGAATATCGACACATTAAAATCAACTATTTTAGCGCTTATTTTGACGCTTTTAAAAATAAAACAAAAAAAGATCAGTTGGAAGCAAGCGGGAAATTTACGCTCAACGATGGGGACAGCGTCATTCCAAACGCCACCATGAATTTTAGTTTGTCCTCTGGCAGCGAGTTCATCTACGTCCTCGACCTTTTTGGATACAACGATCTCCAAAACATTCTCAAACGCGTTGAAAAATATAATCAAATTTTAATTGAAAACATATACAAACTCGACCGCGTTATTTTCATTTTTAAAGATGATGGCGTCAAAAACGAAGCGATGAAACAGATTGACGAAACTAACGTTCTCCAAGAGAATAAAAATAGTTTTATTTTCAAAACAGTTCAAAATTTAGAAAACGATTTCAGCTTAAAATGGATGCTTTTCAACAATAATGAAAACAATAACGTCATCATGCATGAAACTCAAATAATAGAACCAACGCCGACCAAGGAAGAGAGCGTTGACGCTGAGATTGAAGATGAGATTGAGTTTGAGTTTGTGGACAAAGAAGAAGAGAGGATTCAAGAAAGCAAAGAGACAATCATAGATGAAATTCTAATCGAAGAAGAGCTAAAAGAGAGCGACGAGGAAGCGTTAACGTCTAACAAGGAAAAAGAGATCATTTTAGAAGAGATGGCGGAAAAATCTCAAGTTAAAAAAAAGTTCAGCGTTTTTGACGACGAGGTTAGGAATAATATATTTATTTTGCTACAAGACTCGGCTCTATTTGTCTATATGCTCGCCGGCATAGCGGCGTTCGTCGTTTCCGCGTATATGGAGATGATCGCTTTTGATAGTTTTTATCCTGGATTTTTCTTGATTTCCGTCGTCATGGTCATCGCTTTCGAAGTAGCCAAAGTCGGAAGCATTTTTATGAAAGTTTACATAAAAAACTCTAAATCGGATCTCAACAAAATCAGGTTAAGGATACTCAGCAGCGTTTTCATCCCCCTACTCTTCGGACTCTCTATCATATCATCCATGGCCGTCACGGCGGACAAACTAGAAAGCCCTCACGCCGAAGAACTCAAAGCAAAGTCAATTCAAAAAATTCAAACCGAATATGACGACGTTCTCGCTCTAACGGAAAAAGACCATTTAAGAAGAACCTCACAACTCAAAAAAGATTTTTTTGAAAAAATAGCCGAGTTTGAAAATAGAAAAAAAGAGGTTATCGCCGATAAAGACGCCGAAATAGAAAAGCAAAAATCAGTCTACGGCACGGATGGAAAAACTTGGAAGGGCTCAAAATACGAGGAGCACATAAAGGAGAGAACCACTTTGATTGGAGAGTTCGCTTCTGAGAGAATGAGACTCGAAAACCTCTACAATGACCAAATTGAACAAGAATCGGCGCAGTATAGAAAAGAAAAGAAAGAAGACCTTTTATATAAAACTCAAAATCTGAGTTCAGCCGAGAGTGAAGTTTTGGCGAACTCATGGCAAGCTCAAAATGAGATGGTGCGTTCTTTTATAAAAGTTGTGAATCACGGTTTCCATTTGAAACTAAAAGAGCTTGATTTTATATTCATGCTCTCAATTTTAATCAGTATTTTACTTGAACTAACCATCTACAAGGTCTTTTCAAACGTCGCAATAGTCTACGCGATTCGACAACGTAGATGATATTGAATTCTAAATTTGTAGAAGTCAAAGCTACTAAGTTTAAATTTGAACTTGAGGCAAAACTAGCTTATCGTTTTCATTACCATCGAGGGCGATACTAACGAGTGAAAAATCTAGAGCCATTTCAGTATTATCATCTATTGATAGATGGTTGTCAGCTTCTTTATCCGTTAATATAGTTTGATTGTCATATTTAGCATTCATAAAGAGTGCATTAATATAAATGTCTGCTAAATCATTTACTCTGATAGTATCTATGATTATCCATTTCCAGTTATTTGTCATTAATTTTCCTTATTCAATTTTCCATTTTTTTCTTTTAGTATATCTGCTAAAATTATCAAAAGGGGATTTATTAGCTTTATTATTTCTTCTAAATCAGTTTTTTTAAAGGTAACACATCCTTTTTCAGAATTTTCTAATTCGGTAATTTTTCTTTCAAGTTTATTGATTTCTTTGTTTGTTAAATAAATAAAGGCTGTTTCACCTGCTATGAAGAGTGGAAAAAATTTATCATGATATAATTTTTCCCATTTTTTTATTATGCTGCTTATGTCCGTAGAAATTTT
>CALDOC010000293.1 GCA_937914675.1 uncultured Sulfurimonas sp. | reverse complement strand
TTTGAGACGCTTTCTCTTGTCTTGTATCTCGTCATGGGCTGGAGCGTCGTCGTAGCGCTCAAGCCGCTAAGCGCCGTATTCGACTCGGGAGGATTTTATCTTTTGATCGCTGGTGGACTCGCTTACACTTTTGGAGTCTACTACTACGTCAACGATAGCAGAAACTTCTACCACGCGATTTGGCATGTATTTGTTTTAGCGGGCAGTATTTTTCATTTTTTCATGACTCTTCTTTACGTTATTTGATTAAACCCCAAAACTCATAAAGCGACCTATTATTAATAGATTGCTATAATATCAAAAATATTATGATGAGGTTTAAATGCAGATTCTTGACGGTAAAGCACTCTCCCAAAAAATAGAAAAACGAATTATTAGTGAAGTTATAGAATTAAAGGCGCAGATGGGTTACACTCCCGGTCTGGCGGTTGTCCTAGTTGGTCAAGATCCAGCGAGTCAAGCTTACGTTAGCATGAAGAAAAAAGCTTGCGACAGGGCCGGTTTTTACTCTGTCACTCATGAAATGCCAAGCGACATTTCTCAAGAAGCCATAGAAAACACCATTATTATGATGAATAAAAATCCAAACATTGACGGTATCCTTGTTCAACTCCCCCTTCCTCCACAAATAGACACGACAAAAATTTTAGAATTGGTAGACCCGACAAAAGACGTGGACGGTTTTCATCCATACAACGTTGGTCGCCTCGTAACAAACCTTGACGGCTTTGTTCCATGCACTCCTCTAGGAGTCATGGAACTTTTAAAAGAGTACGAGATAGACGTTAAGGGCAAAAACTGCGTAGTCGTCGGAGCTTCGAACATCGTTGGAAAACCAATGGCTTCACTCTTGTTAAACGCGGACGCGACTGTTGAGATTTGCCATATAATGACAGACGATTTAAAACGTCACACTTTAAACGCGGACATTGTCTTAGTGGGCGTGGGAGTGATTAACCTGATAAAAGAGGACATGATAAAAAACGGGGCGATCATAATCGACATTGGGATTAACAGAGCGCCTAACGGAAAGCTTGTTGGCGACGTTGATTTTGAAAACGTTAGTAAAAAATGCTCATACATCACTCCCGTTCCCGGTGGAGTCGGTCCTATGACGATTGCCATGCTTTTAAGCAACTCGCTTAAAGCCGCAACGATAAACGCGAGAAAGAGAGGGTCTAAATGAAAGAAACATTAACTAAAGCGTATAAATTTTCAAACTCGTGGACGGGAACCGTCAT
>CALDOC010000292.1 GCA_937914675.1 uncultured Sulfurimonas sp. | reverse complement strand
GCGTTTAGCGCTGAGAATCACGACGCGTTAAATGAAAAAGATTATTTTATGGCAAGGTTTGGTCCAGATGGCACAGTCGTCCCAGTTACTAAATAGTTTGAAGAAGCTTACTCCAATCAAAAAACTAAGCATTAAAAATAAGGTTGTTTTGCAAATTACGGGACAGGTGGTTGCGGCGCTTTTGCTTATCATCGTCATTGTCGTTTTTTTGGCAGATAAGATACTGAGCGAACAGACGCACTCTCTACTACAGTTTAAAGCTAAAACGATTCATGAAAAAATGGAACAACGAGTCAACTACCTACTTGAAAACACCGCTCTACTGACAAGTAACGAATTGATGATAAACGCGCTTACCGATAGCGTTCATAGGGAAAAATACCTCCCTCTTTTGGTTGCGAATTTTATGGAGGGCAAAGACGTGCTTTCTCTCGACATTGTGGATTATGGCGGCAAAGCGATTTTTCAGACGCGAGAGAAGACTCCAATCTATAATCAGTCATCTAATTTACGAGCGGCGTTGGTGCTCAAACAGCTTAGCGCGTATATTCAAGAAAATGACAATCAGATGGTGGTCATTAGTCCAATTGAGTACTATTCCACAACCCAAGGAGCCGCCATAGTTCTCTTTGACATGGCGGCCATAGCCAGAAACAATCTTCCAACCGATGAAACGACGTACGTGAGATTGCTCAAAGACGACAAAGCGATTTTTTCTCATAATTTCAATTCTCAAACCCTTTATCGCTCTTACGTAAACACGCCCGACGATACTACTCCGACGTTTAAAAAGTTGGGAATCTCTTTGGAGATTGGCTTGCCTGAGAGCGTCTACAGAGCTCCAATTAAAGATTCGATTCTAAAATTGATGATTATAGGTTTAATTTTTATCATCATCAGCGTTTTCACCTCCACTATCATAGCCAACAAAATTACCAAACCAATTCTCGAACTTTATAGACGGGTCAAAGCTTCAAAAAATGGAGACGACGTGCTTTGCAGTCCCCTTGGAAGTAACGATGAGCTAGAAGATCTTGCAAAAGCCTTTGACGAACGCACTTTGTTGCTACAGCATCAAGCCCAGCACGATTCACTTACGAGTCTGCCAAACAGGGTTCTCTTTATCGACCGTCTGCTTCATGCCATTAAAGTCGCAAAACTCAGCCAAGAAAAAATAGCGGTACTTTTTATTGATTTGGACCGTTTTAAAGAGGTCAACGACTCCTTTGGTCATAATTTTGGAGACGAACTTCTGCGCAAAGTTTCCCAGCAGATGGAGGAGGCTTTGCGTTTAAGCGACTCCATCGCTCGCATAGGCGGGGACGAGTTTACAATTTTGCTCGATCATATTACAACTGACGATATAGTCATCGACGTTCTTCAAAAAATTATGAACGTCTACAAAGAGCCCTTTATCATCAATAAACATAAATTTTTTATTACCTG
>CALDOC010000291.1 GCA_937914675.1 uncultured Sulfurimonas sp. | reverse complement strand
ATGCGATACCTCGTTATTGTATTTAATTTTATAATTTTGAAGAACCATTATATCACTCAAAAGTACAATTCTATGTAAATCTTTGCGTAAATTATAGGCGTTACTTTTTTCCTTTGTTCCATGGCGGAATCATTCGTTTCTCTTTTTATTTTAATGTTAGGATTACTCGCTAACGTAGTAGTCATAACAATCTAAAAAATGTAAGACAAAGCGATGAGAACATTAAATAAAAAATACGTAGATATGGAACTTATTAGAGACGCTTTACCATTTTCTGATAGAATCGTCTTTACTCTTTTTAAGACGTTTCTTGAAGCGGTTAAAGAGCTTGTGGAAATTATTGCGCAAGTTGAGTTGGAATTTAATGAAATTTTCGAGGGAGGAAAGGAATGAAAATTGAAGAACTTTATTTTGATGGGGATTTGTGGCAGAGCCATGGTGAAAATCAGGTTCAAGCGTCTCAAGCTACGCTAGTATTGGTTTTTGGCGATAGGGACGCCATTGAAAATCCAGAGCGTTTCGAGTATCTTGAGAAGCGTTATCCTCACGCCCATATTGTCGGCGCTTCTACCGCTGGAAGCATACAAAACGGCTCTCTAAGCAAGCATCCTTTGGTGGCAACCGTCGTCGCGTTGGAGAAAGGTTCGGTGGAAGTTGTCAAAGTGGAGAACCTAAACAATGACAATCTTCAAGAAAAATCTTCACAACTCATAAATAAGCTTCCACAAGAAGGTTTGCTCCATGCTTTCATCTTAATGGGCGGCATAGGTTTAAATGGCTCGCTTTTAGCCAAAGGCGTCAACGGCGTCGAAAAAAATCTTTGCGTTACGGGAGGATTGGCCGGCGATGGAGAGGCGTTTAATCGCACAGTTGTCATGTGCGATGGACAAGCGCAAGAACAACAAGCCTTAGCCATAGGGTTTTATGGAGAATCTTTGCATGTTAGCGTTGGTTGCGAGACTGGCTGGGAAGAGTTTGGCGCGGAGCGCGTCGTTACAAAATCCGATGGCAACGTTGTTTACGAGATTGACAATAAACCGGCTTTAACGCTATATGAAGCGTACTTAGGCGACTTTATCAAGGATTTGCCAACAAGCGGACTTCGTTTTCCTCTCAATATTCGTGAACGCCAAAGCGACAAGGAAGTTGTGCGAGTCATCATGGCAATCAATGAAGACAAATCTTTACTGTTCGCTGGCGACGTTCCCGAAGGTTCAATCGTTCGTCTTATGAAAACAAACGTCAACAATCTTGTCGATGGCGCTCAAATGGTTTCAAAACTGATACGCCAACGCAATGATAAAACGGCGTTAGCCCTTAGCGTGAGTTGCAGTGGACGCCGTAGCGTTTTAAAAGAACTTGTAGACGAGGAACTCGAAGTCATGCAAGACGTTCTAGGGGAACAAGTTCATGTAAGTGGATTTTATTCTTATGGGGAGTTGGCTCCTTTTTCGGATAATTTATACGATTGCAAACTTCATAATCAGACGATGACTTTGACTGTAATATATGAGGATTAACTATGCATGGAAAAATGACGCAATTTTAAAGAGCTCTCTTAAAAGTATAAAGACGTTTGTGGTAC
>CALDOC010000290.1 GCA_937914675.1 uncultured Sulfurimonas sp. | reverse complement strand
TACCAACAACAACTATCTAATCTTTGTTGTTGTTTGATTTAGGATGGCTATACCATCATGGTGACCACCGATGATTTAGAGTTTGTAAAAGATTACGCGCAAAAAGAGAATATGGACAGCGTAGAACTTGTGATAGACGCCAATAGACAGTTTGCCAAAAAATTTGGACTGCTTATTAGTGAAGGTAAACTTAAAGATCGTCTCGCTCGCGCCGTTTTTGTCATAGATAGAGAAGGCGAAATAGCTTACAAAGAGTTAGTGCCAGAGATAGTGGATGAAGTAAATTATGACGCTTGCGTAGAGGCTATCAACACGATTGTAAGTCAAAAGCAAAAAGGGCACACTCATGAGAATTGGATGTCGGTTTAGAAAATTATGATTGAAATCTATGAAGACACTTCCTTAACTCCGATTAAAGTAGCCAAAATGAGCGGCTATTTAGATTGGTCTTCACAACCTTCAATGTTTAAACGCTATCCACACTTTTTATTTCGATACAAATATGGGGAGAAGGAAGTTCTTCGCGTCGTCGAGTTGTCGCGCATGATTACTTCAAGAACGACTATTGGCGCAAAACCTTACAATCAACTGAGCGTTCCATCCGCTGGCAATCTGCATCCAATTGAGCTGTACGTTCAGATAAGAGGACTTAAAGGCGTATTGAGCGGTTTGTATCATGTGGACGCGGGAGAGTCTGAAATAGTTTTGATAAGAGAGATTGCGAGTGATGGAGTAGAGCCTTACGTAGGTCTAAGTAAACGACTCTCTGGCATGATATTTATCGTGAGCGTAGTTCCCTTTAGATCGCAATGGAAATATGGCGAGCGTTCTCTTCGCTACTGTTATTTAGACATGGGTCATCAAGTTGGCGCGATTGGCGCGAGCTTGAAGTTGCATGAACGACATATGACAATTTTGTCAGATTTTGACCAAACCGTTTTAAACGAGTTCATGGGTTTTAAAGGTGAAGAGTTCGTGGGGGCGGTATTGTCTTGCGGAGAGTTGGGCGATAAAAATGTGAAAACTTTTAAACAAAATGTTATGCATGTCTCACCGACTGATTATAGCGAGCTTGATGGCACCGTGGTGAACAATATTGCTAAAAGCGAGATACTAAAAAGCGACGTATTCCAACTCTCTTGCAGTTTGAGTGAAACGGATATATTAAATAGACGCTCGACAAGATTTTTTGATAGTGATGGCTTGTCTAAAAATAAACTTGAAAGTTTGATGAAACTTCTACATATCCATAGCTATCCCATCTCGTCTTATAGTGTCGTACTTCGAGACAATCACATGAAAGCCGGCATTTACTTAGACAATAAGCTGATAAAAGAGGGAATGTTTGCAGAAAACATGATTGGGCTTTTGTTAGACCAAAGTTTTATCAAATACGCCGACGTGATAACCGTGATTACCTCAAAATATTTTAGCGCCAACAAGCTCATCCAAGCCGGAGTTTTGGTGCATAATTTTTACATGGAAGCGGAAGTTGCTAAGTATGGATTTAGTGGAATAGGTGCATTCTATGATAAAAAATTGCAAAGTTTTTTAGGTATCGACGATTATATTTTGTACATAAGTGCAGTGGGAGAGGAAAAAAAGTGAACCTGAAAATGAAAAAGATTAAAAATGAAGAAGCAGAGGAAATTTTAAACATATACCGTTTTTTTCACAAAGATGGAAACCTCTACTTAAACGAAGACAGGGAGTCGCTCGACGCCCTCTATGATGCTATTGTTAACGCCATAAACGATTGTGGACCATTAAAAGCACAACTTCCTTATCTGGAGTTTGTGCATCCATGCAAACAGGTTCAAGCTGGTGACCCCGGTTGGGTGGGGCATTTTGAAGAGAGAGACAATCGTAGATTCTTTCTTAGCGACATACATGATTATTTGAAACTTGTTTATGGTGTAAAGCAATAGAACAAAAAATGCATTTATCTTGAATAATATCAAAGGATATATTTATGGTAAGCGTATTTTTAAAAGATGACAATATAAAAGTGAACGTGTCAACCGGTAAAAGTTTACGAGAGATAGCTCGGAAATCTGGTGCTTCTATGGAGTTTGGCTGTCGCATTGGCGACTGTTCCACTTGCGTAGCCAAAGTGCTCACGGGAAACAATCTACTAAATAAAATAAATGCCAAAGAGCTTTTAGCTTTAAACGCCATGGGTACGAATGAGGAGAATTTGCGTTTGATGTGTCAATGCAATATAGAAGCGGAGGAGGGCGAGATAATAATCTCGTACTTTATCTAATGCCGTCCATTACTACTGAAATATCCAAGAGCATTGATTTTATCGGTGCGTTTGATCCTAAAATTCGTACTTTTGACATCATTATGAAAACGGCGAACGGGAGTTCGTACAACAGTTATGTAGTGCGTGGCTCAGAGGGTGTTGCCATCATGGACACGGTAAAAAAAGAGTTTAGCGGCGAATTTTTTAAAAGACTTGAGTCTTTGTGTCAGTATGATGAGATAAAGTACATAGTGCTTCATCACTTAGAGCCAGACCACTCAGGCGCACTTGAAGAGCTGATGCATCGCGCACCACAAGCAAAACTTATTATCTCTGGTCGCGCCGTCATGATGTTAAAAGGCATCATCAAAACTGATGTGCCTTTTGAGACGGCGAACACGGGTAAAAAAATATCTCTAGGCGATAAAACGATAGAGTTTTTAAGCACACCGTTTTTACATTGGCCAGACACCATGAGCTCTTATTTGCATGAAGATAAGGTTCTTTTTAGCGGAGATGTATTTGGTTCTCATTACTATGACGAACGCCTCTTTGACGATGAAGTAGGAGACTTTTCCTACGCGTTTAAGTACTACTACGAGCACATCATGAGACCTTTTAAACAGTATGTGCTACAAGCTCTCAATCTTTATAGTCGCTTTGAGATAAAAACCATAGCTCCGCTTCATGGTCCCATTTTAAGAACAAATCCACAATACTACGTCAATAAATACGAAGAGTGGAGCAGTGAGGCGAAGTTTAGAAAAAACACCTTTGGCAAAAAAATGCTTTCGGTTTTTTACATGTCTAGTTATGACAACACGCATAAGATGGCTGAGATTATCATGGAGGGTGCGGACACCATTGAGGGGATAGTGGCGAGCATGTATGATTTGGCTTCTTTGGATGAGCGCAACATGATTGATTTGCTTGAAGAGAGCGACGCCATCATCGTAGGCTCGCCAACCATAAATGGAGATGCCGTCAAACCCGCTTGGGATTTGCTCTCATGCATGGCTTTTTTAGAATCGCAAGGAAAAGTTGGTGCTGCGTTTGGTTCGTATGGCTGGACGGGGGAAGCACCAGAAATGCTTCATGATAGGATGCGATGGTTGAAGTTTAGGCTTCCGGTAAAACCCATAAAGGTCAAACTTATTCCAACCGAAGCGGAGCTTGATGGCTGTTTCGCTTTTGGCAAAGAAGTGGCGGAGATTACTATGGGAAAAATGGTGGAGATGGAGATATGAGCGAATTAGAAATAATGGAAAAAGAGATAGCGGCGCTTTTGCATCACTATGGCATCAACGCGTATGCTCAAACAATCTTGGGCAAATGGATAGCGCATGAGTCTTTGAAGATGAATCATCTTTATCAAGATTTAGGTCTTAAAAGTAGAACAGAAATGGGCAAATTTATGAAAAAAAACTATCCGCTTTTGGCTGGAAAAAAACCAAAAGATAAACTTTGGAAAAAATTTCTTTATGACAAGATAGGTAAAATTGCTCCAGCATGTGCGAGTTGTGATGACCAGTTTAACTGTTTTTCTTGTCTAGTTAGTGAGATGAGTGCATGATTACACCTTCAATCTCAACAACCGAGCTTTACAAAAATATTGATATTTTACTCGATACGGATACACCCCTTTTTATTCATGGAAGCCCCGGAATAGGAAAATCTTTCATCGTGGCGGATGTCGCAAAGAAAAAAGGATTAGAGCTTGTAGACGTGCGTTTGTCTCAAATGGATCCAGTCGATTTGAGGGGCATCCCCTCTATTAAAGATAATCAAACTGTGTGGATGCCACCGGTGTTTTTTCCAAAAGATGCTTCTTCAAGCGGAATACTTTTTTTAGACGAGTTAAACTCCGCTCCACCATCTGTTCAGGCCGCCATATATCAGCTAGTGTTAGATAGAAAAATGGGCGAGTACTCTCTTCCAAAAGCTTGGAGAATTATCTGCGCTGGAAATAGGGTGAGTGATAGAGGTGTTGTTTTTCGTCTGCCATCTCCACTTGTAAATCGTATGGTTCATCTTCATGTTCAAGCTCGTTTTGAAGACTTTAAACTCTTCGCGCTCAAAGAAAATTTACATCATTTCGTCATAGGTTTTTTAGGCTTTCGTCCTGATTTACTTTCAACTGAACCCATCATAGAAGATGATGCCAATCCAGCATTCGCAACTCCTAGAAGTTATCATATGCTTTCAAATATTTTGAAGACCAACAGAGATATAAACTCTATCACTTCAATCATATATGGTACTATCGGTTATAGTTCAGGTATCGAGTTTACTTCTTACGTAAAAGTCTATGAAGAGTTGCCCGATGTGGCTTCAATTTATGAGGGAAATTATCCCGAGGTAAAAAATCAGCCTGCACTTTTATATGCTCTTGTATCGGCTTTAGTCGAGTACTATAAGAGTAGTGATGAGCATAAAAAACATCTCTTTTTATTCTCAGAGACGTTGCCAACTGAATTTGCCGTAATGCTTATAAAAGACATTGTAGTTAAAGATGAAACTGTAGCTACATATGCCGCATTTGATGAGTGGTTGGGAAAATATGGCGAATATATCATCTGATTTTCTGACAAAATTAGAAAAAATTCGTATCCAATTTCTTTTTGACCATCCATTCCTGAGTGTGTTAGCACTCTCATTGCCTATGGAGTTTCGAAAAAACCCTCATGAAGCTTTCGAGACAAATGGAACTTACATTTTTGTAGATGTTACTCTGTGCGAACATATACCAGAACAACAACTCAAATACATCTATTCACATACTCTTTTGCATATTCTTTTAAAACACCCTTTTAGAATGAACAGTAGGGAACATGGTACTTGGAACAGAAGTAGTGACATTGTTATCAATCTTCTCCTTAGTGACTTTGAGAGAGTAGGTGAGCGACCTGAAAATGAAGTGATGCTGGAGAAATTTCGTGACAAAAGTGTAGAGGAAGTTTACAACATTTTGTACGAGGAGAATGAAGATGGTGAAGGAGTACCTGATGAGGAGAATCCTAAAGAGGAGAAACTTGACCTTATAGAGGAGGAGGAGGGTGATAACTCTGCCGCCATGGAAGAGATAGATGCGCTTATAATCCAAGCCATGGGAGCGGCAAGTAAACAGGGAAATATTCCCTCTTCATTTTTAGAAATGATTAAAGAGGTAATTCGTCCAAAAATTGACCTAGAAACTCTGCTTCACACTTACATGACTGAAAGTTTTTTTGATAAAGAGACAAATTTTTCATATCCAAATCGTCGCTTTATACATCAGGGATTATATCTACCTGGTTATAAACATGAACAAAATCGACTTAATCTCTATATTGCTCTTGATAGGTCGATGAGTATAAGCACAGAGATTTTTTCAAAATTTTTGGGAATCATCGACTCCGTATTGCGAATGAGTGCAGATTTTGAGGTGAGTGTCATCCCATTTGATGAGAGTGTGGATGAGAAAAAAATCGTTCGATACGATGCACAAGAAATTAGACCAAAAATAGAGTTTGAAAAAGGAAATGGCGGAACACAAATAGAGCCTGTTTTTGAGTACCTAAGAATTCATGCTCAGATGGAATCAACTTTGATGGTACTAAGCGATGGAATTTTTAAGATAGAAAAAGCCTCCGAGATTAATACTCTTTTTTTGCTAAGTCAGAAAAAAAATATGAAAAGATTAGAAGCTTTTGGTGATGTTTTTTATTTTGATTTGTAAGGATTTGTTATGCTTGAGCTGAGTTATAAAAATGAGATAGAAGAGCTTCAAAATCAGCATGATTATGAGCAACGGGGTGATGCACTTTACATAAATCATGAAGATGAGGAAGCTAGACTTGAGTGGGCATTTTACAGACCATCAGGTTCTCATCCCAAGCAAATTCAAGATTCTAACCATTTAGTCGCCATCATGGCATTTAATCATTCAAGACTTGGAGCTTTAGAGCGTTTTAATCTTTTAAACTCCGAGATAATACATGACGACAAACTCAGACATAAGATACGAAATCGTAGTCGCATGTTGTTTCGTGCGATGATAGACAATGATTTTGTAGACTTGATTAAAGTTTTAGAGAAGTATCCAATCTTTTTTGATTTGGCATACGACCAGATGATATATGGACGTATTTGGAACGAGATATATGCCAATCCTCTCTATGCTTCTCTATTCTTAGGCATCGCCCAAGACAAAATTGATGAAGTATTGATAGAGGGAGTGAAACGTAGACTAATGCCCGTTAAAGGACTAAACGCGCAAGAAGCGAAACATTATTTGGAGACTTTAAGCACTCAGGCACAAAAATTGCACAGTATACTTAAAGAACATTATGTTTATGAGTTTGAAAAATGGCTTGGCAAAGTCACTCTGCATCCTCTTCAAAAAATCATTTGGCAAAAAAATATAGACAAACTAAAGGAAAACTAATGGCGAATGTTATAAAAAGTATAATGAAAGCTATCTACAATCTAAGCGATGAGGATAACTACAACCTCTATGATGCTCAAGATATCGCGGAGTACTTAGGTCTTGAGTTGGCAATAGTAGAGCAAACCTTAGAGACCCTTATAGAGGGTAGATTCGTAAGCGAATGCATGAGCCTTGACGATGATGGCAGTCAGACTTATTGTTTAACCGATAAAGCGATAGATTTGGTTGAAGTTGGATGAAGTTTATCATCTTTTATGAAAAGCCCGGTTGTTTGACAAACGCCAAACAGAAACTAGCTCTTAGAGAGTCGGGCTACAAAGTGATAGAGAGAGACTTGCTTAACCATGGCATGAGCGAAGAGGAATTGTACGAGTTCATTAAAAACATGCCAGTCACAAAATGGTTTAACCCAAACGCCCGCCAAATAAAAAATGGCGAGATACTTCCTTTAAAATATAGTGAAAAAGAAGCCTTGAAGTTGCTTACGAACAATCCCATTTTACTAAGACGTCCACTTATGATAATAGGCGATAAAAAATTATGCGGTTTTAACCAATGGTTTATGCAAAAATCCCTTAAAGTCGAACTTAGGGAAAAAGTTTCCAATCAATGCGTTAGAAGTTCTGACGGCTCTAAAGATTTTTCAAGTGTTTGTTAGAATCAGAAGCACATCTAGAATGTTATATGCATAAACTAGTTTAAATTGAATCAGAAAGGTGTAGTTATGAAGATTGCGTTACCTGTATACGATACTGCGACGGTATATA
>CALDOC010000289.1 GCA_937914675.1 uncultured Sulfurimonas sp. | reverse complement strand
CTATATAACCATCAAAAAAATCCGTCGCGCTCGCGATAACGAATAAAAGAGAAGCAAAGTAGTAATTCCATGTGATATGAAAACCATTATCTGTAAAAAGCGCGGGGTTTAAAATTATCCAAAACATAAAGGGGGCTATGAGTATTCGAAGTGAAGCTAAGGCGTTTGGTAAGTTTAGCAATAAAAATCCTTAAAATATGAATAGCGTAATTTTATCTGATTATTGCTTACTTACCAATAAGTTACACCTTTAAAGAACTACTCCAAATACCATGTAAATTACAACCAGCGGTAGCCGTTAAGTTTTTAACGTTGTCTAGTTTTACGCTAAATGAAGCTGATCCTCGTGATATTTCCGCTTCAAGCATACTAATTCCGACAAATTTATCATCTGCATGTAGCTTGATAAAGTCAATCCAATGAACAGCCGTACTAGGGTGAATAACGCCACCTTGCCCAACAGTTATTTCGACGTTTGTATAACCAGCGGCGTCTTTTTTACCTATTGTAATCAGAGGAGTATGTTTTTGCTCACCTTTGCTCAGGTTGTTCCCATCTTTTGGCTTCATGATGGCTCGGTTTTTGTTCTCATTGGTTTCTTGAGTAGAGCAAGAACCTTTTTGACTAGGACATGCGGTCGCGATTGTCGCGACGCCCAAAGTGGCGATGGCGGATAATTTTATGGCGTCTCTTCTATTCATTTTGTTTTCCTTATGATAAATAACTGTACATGTTTGAGCGGCCAAATTTTTGAGCGAGCATAGGAGCTGTCGCTCCTCTAGAGTTCGCTATTGATTTGTTGGCGCCATTTTCTACTAAAAGTTTACATAAAACGGGTTTGTCATCCATGATGGCTTCCATAAGTGGAGTCCAACCAACGCCATCAACTCTATCTATGTCGGCGCCTTTTTTCAAAAGAAGTTCCACCATTTCGGTCTCTTCTCGTCTAATCGTCATATGCAGTAGAGTCCATCCGTAAGCATTTTGAATATTTATATCTTCAAGTTCATTTAAAATCTCTGAAAATAATTTTAAATTACTTTTGTAAATTACTTTTTCAATAGCTTCAAAGATGTCTTTGAACTCTTCCTTATAATCACTGATTTTATCCTGCGTCTCTTGAGACAATGAATTTATAGTTTGCATTTTCACCCTTTTATATGTAATAATTAAGAGGAGTATATCTACTTTTGTTTAACGTCTA
>CALDOC010000288.1 GCA_937914675.1 uncultured Sulfurimonas sp. | reverse complement strand
GACGAAGAACCTCTTCACAAACTAGACATTAAAGTTTAACAAAAAGTATCATAAGGTATAATCTACTCTTAATTTACTTTTAGGAATTCCAATGGACAGAGCTCGCGCCATATTTGACAACAACAGAGAAAGAATTACTACTGGATTCATCCTTTTAGGTTCTGTTCTCATCATCGGTTTTATAGATAGTTTTTTTATTAACTGGGTCGTGTTTGGTGGGATTTACCTCATCGCGTTTCAAGAGTCCGCAAAACTTTTTGAAGTGGAAAAAAGCAATCTTTTGCCATTTGCCATAGGAATCTGGCTTCTAGCTGGCGTATACCCTTACGGTGACGATCTATTCGTTATCGCTGGCGTCATCTACGCGAGCGCCGTCGCTTTCAACAAAAACCTCATATGGAAAGATTTTTTTCCTTTTGTTTACCCTACCGCTGGTATGCTTTTTATGTTTACGATGTACCAAGAGTACGGCGTTCTCACTCTTTTATGGTTGCTCGCCGTCGTAGCGCTCACTGACGTCGGAGCTTACGCGGTTGGAAAAAGCGTTGGTAAAACGCCGTTTTGCGAAACAAGCCCCAACAAAACCATGGAAGGCGTTGTCGGCGGAGTCGCCGTGGCGACCATCGGAGGAATGTTTTTTGGACTTCCAATCGTCGACTTAAGCATTGCGTTTTTAATCTCTTTCGCCGTCGCCATTAGCTCTATATTTGGAGACCTTTTTGAAAGTTCGCTTAAACGCGCGGCCGGAGTAAAAGACAGTGGAAACATCCTCCCCGGTCATGGCGGAATGCTTGACAGAATTGACGGCTACCTTTTTGCCGGAATCATTATGTTGGTTTTACTTCGTGGACTAGTCTAATTGATACTGCTCGGCTCAACTGGTTCGATAGGGGTAAACACCCTCTTGGTGGCTAAAAGATTTGGCATAGACGTTGAAGTTTTAGTTTGTGGTAAAAACATAAAACTCCTCAACGAGCAGATAAAAGAGCATAACCCCAAAGTGGTCGTCATCGCCGATGAAGAAGATATAAAAGACGTAAACCATGACAAAGTTTACTCAGGTGAAGAAGCCATCTTAAAAGTCATAGAGGATTCCCATAGCGAATTGCTCGTCAACGCTCTTGTAGGTTTCTTGGGACTTCGCCCCACCCTCACCGCGCTCAAGTGCAAAAAAAGAGTCGCTCTCGCGAACAAAGAGAGTTTGGTGGCGAGTGGCGCTTTCATAGACGCTTCAAAAATTCAACCCATAGACAGCGAACACTTCGGACTTTGGTACCTGCTTCAAGATAGACCCGTCTCCAAGATGATTATCACCGCGAGTGGAGGAGCGTTTCGCGACTGGGACGTAAAAAGAATCCAAAACGCGACGCTTGCGGACACCCAAAAACACCCCAACTGGTCGATGGGTCAAAAAATCACGATAGACTCGGCGACCATGGTTAACAAAATGTTTGAACTGCTCGAAGCGAGATGGCTTTTTGGAGAGGGCGAATACGACGCCATCATAGAAACCCAATCACTCATCCATGCGCTCATAGATTTCAAAGACGGTTCAACGACAGCGCACTTCGCTCATGCGAGCATGCAACTTCCCATCGCTTACGCCCTAGATAAACAAATGGACGAAAACATCTTAGCTCACGTGGACTTGCTGAAAGTTGGAAGTCTGGAGTTTCGCGAGATAACTCAGGAAAGATACCCAATCTGGCAAATAAAAAACGAACTTCTTAAAAACCCCGCTCGCGGAGTCGTCGTAAACGCGGCGAACGAAGCGGCGATTGAAAAGTTTATCAACAAAGAGATAGGTTTCATGGACGTCAGCAAAAACATAATCACCGCGTTTGAGAAGTTTACCGAGACGCCCAAAAATATTGACGATGTTTTTGCCATTGATGAGGAAGTGAGACGTTTTGTAAAAACAAGTTCTAAATAATATATCAAAAGGAAGCTAGTTTTGAAACACAACGCCATAGATATGAAAAATTGGAAAGAGTCAGATATAAACACTGATTCACTTTGGGTGATAAAAGAACGAGATAAAAGTGGGAAACATAAAAACCTCTATCATGGAAACTTTATCCCTCAAATTCCCAACCAACTTATAAGAAGATACACCAACGAAGGTGAAACTATTTTAGAACCTTTCATGGGCAGTGGAACAACTCTTTTTGAATGTGAAAAGCTCAATCGAAAATACATAGGCTTTGATATAAATCCTGAAATGATAGAGTATGTGAATAACTCCATGCAAGATAATCTGTCGTATCAAAACAGTTTCTCAATCCATGACTGTAACGCATTAGATGAAAAAGAGGTAGACTCAAGTTTAAAAAATGCGAATGATAAATTTGGTTCAAAAAATGTTCAATTTGTTTTAATGCATCCGCCTTACATGGATATCGTCAAATTTACACAAAATGATAATGATTTGTCTCAAATAAGTGATGTCGATGAGTTTGTTAATAAATTTAAAATAGTTTGTGAAAACTCTTTAAAATATTTGGAAAAAGAGAGATATTTTGCCGTTGTAATTGGTGATGTTTATAAAGATAGTGCGGTTGTCCCTCTAAGTTTTTACTGCATGGATATGATTCAAAAAAACTTCAAGGTGAAACTAAAGGGTACGATAATCAAAAATATTGAAGGCAATCGTGGAAAACTCGGAGTCGGTGGTATTTGGAGATATAGAGCTTTGAATAGCGATTATTATATATTTAAACATGAATATATTTTTGTGTTTAAGAAGGAGTTTTAAAGTATGGATTTACCAAGAGTAGAAAGAGAATTAAAAAAAAGGCTTCCATATCAATATAGCTGGGGAAGAAAGCAGTCTAATTCTTGGGATTTTGATACAAATTTCATATATCAAACATACAGTTTCGAATCTTTATTGAAACAGATTAGTGGATTTGATCAACAGTTAAAAGACTATGCATTAAATAGATGGTATAACTTTTGGTCAGCAATGGCTGCTGAAGATATATTTTCATCACACGAAAATGTGGAGCCGAATATAAATTCTTATGATAAATTAATAGATTTTAAAATTAATGGTATCCCCTTTGACCATAAAACATCAGTTTTTCCAAAAGGATTCAATCAATCTTATGAATATGCAAAAGAACATAAAAAAGAAATAATAACTTGGCTCTATGAAAATCAAAGCCAAGAAGGTAGAAAACATTTAAAAAATAGATTATTTATTATTTTGTATGATGATGTTACAAGACAACATTGGAAAATGAAGTCAGAGATAATGCAGTTAAAGTTAGCAATAGATACATATGTTAAGAATTTTTCTACTAAACATCTTTGTAGGTTAAATTTTGGCTCGGGAGAAGTTCTATCTGATATTATATGGCTAACTAAAGAGAAGATATGAATCCATTTAAAGAAACTACAACATCATATCATGACTGGGAAATTCTAAAAGATTTACAATGGCATTGTACAAAGTGTGAGTTAAAATCAGGTCAGGCTAAAACATGGCAAGTCTGGCGACATAGTGGTATACAATTAGCAAAAGACGATAAAGATAACTTTTATAAAGTTCAATTTTGCGACACTTGTGATATGAAAACAGTTCATAGAAAATTAGAATCGCTAGAAATTTTAGATGATACAAAAGTAAGAACTGGAATTCCTGTGAGTCTTGCTAGAAAAATTAAAATACTTTATAAAAATGAAGAAGCTTTATTCTTAAGAGAATTTGCACCAAAAGAGTTAGAAATTGACCATAAATTTCCACAAATTAGATGGGAAAGTAATGAAGAAGAAAATAAAGTATCTATGGGTGAAAATGAAATCAAATCAAAATTTATATTACTCACAAGAAGTAATAATTTACTTAAATCACGACAATGTGAAAAATGTGTAAAAGATGGAGTCAGAGGAAATTTTCCAGGTATTTATTTTTGGTATCAAGGTGATAATACTTGGCGAGGCAAATCTAAAAGTGATGAAAGTGGATGTATTGGCTGTTTTTGGTATGATCCATATAAATGGCGTGAAGAATTAAATAAGATAGTTAATAAATAAACAACAATAAGTTAATAAAATATTTGTATTTTAAGCTTAGATAGGATATCATTTTGAAGATAAATAAATTCAAGGTAAAAGAACTCATGGCTCAAAAAGAGATAAACAATCAAACTGAATTAGCTAATATGCTAGGTATTTCAAAAAATCAACTGTCGAATATATTATCAGAAAAATTCAATCCTATAAAAAGTAATATAGTTGAGTTAGCAGATTTTTTAGGTGTAAGTCCATTAGAAATTATCGAAAATAAAAAAATTAATATAAAAGAGACAACTGAATGAACTACATAGGCTCAAAACTCAAACTTTCCTCATGGATAGAAGAAGAAGTGAAAAAAGTTGTTGGTGATGATTTATCTGAAAAAGTGTTTTGCGATATGTTTGCTGGAACTGGGATTGTTGGGAGAACTTTTAAAGCGGACGTGAAAAAAGTCATTAGCAATGACTTGGAACGTTATAGTTACGTTTTGAACAAAAACTACATAGAAAACTCTTCGCCTATGCGAGAGAAAGAGAAATATATAGAAGAACTTAACGCTTTGCCACTCATTGACAATGGCTTTGTTTATCAAAACTACTGCATGGGCAGTGGGAGCGAAAGACAATATTTTAGTGACGAGAATGGTAAAAAGATAGACGCGATGCGAACTAAGATCAAAGAGTGGATTGAAACAAAAGAAATTGACGAGCGTCTGTACTACTTTTTGTTAGCGTCGCTTCTTGAAAGCGCTGACAAAGTGGCAAATACCGCCTCGGTTTATGGCGCGTTTTTAAAACATCTCAAAAGATCCGCTTCAAAAGAGTTGCTTTTACAAGCCGCGTCCTTTAGTGAAGATGGCAACGTTCATCAAGTTTTCAACAAAGACGCCAATGAGTTGATACAAGAGATAAGCGGAGACATTTTGTATCTTGACCCGCCTTATAATCAAAGACAATATAGTTCTAATTACCATATATTAAACACCATCTCGATTTATGACGAGTTTGAGCCGAAAGGCAAAACGGGACTGAGAGAATACAACCGTTCCGATTACTCCAAAAAAGGCGAAGTGCATGGCAGTTTTGAGGAGTTGATTAAAAACGCGGATTTTAAGCATATATTTTTAAGCTACAACAACGAGGGTCTCATGAGCGAAGAGGACGTGAAAGAGATAATGTCCAAGTATGGAACGTACGCGTTGTCGACAAAAGAGTATCAGAGGTTTAAAGCCGATAAGACCCAAAGCAGAAACCACAAAGCTGATAAAACCTTTGAGTATTTGCACATACTAACTAAACGTTAAAATGAAATTATTACTCGCTTTTTCACTGCCTTTTTCACTCTTAATAGGTGATACCATCAACGTTGAAAAAGCTTCTGTGAGAGTCTCTTTTGAAAATATAAAACTCTCAGACACGGAAGATATGGGCTTGATGGGACTTAACTATCTTTTAGAACCCAATGATAATTTTTACTATGGTCTTGGCGCTTATGGAGCTGTGAGCGGAGAGAGAGGCGGCTTTTTTGTTGGCGGATTTAGCGCTGGACTCAAGTACGAAATATATAAGAGCGTTTACCTTGACGGAGGGCTCTTTGTTGGTGGTGGCGGGGGAGCTTCCGCTGGACAAGGTGGCGGACTTATGCTCAAAGCTTACGCCGGCGCGCTGTATACGTTTGAGAACCACTCACTTGGTCTCAACTACTCAAAAATTACATTTCCAAACGGTGAAATAAATGGCAATCAAATCGCGTTGGTCGCCGATATGAAATTCGACGCTATTTTTGTTGACTCTACGGTAAACGCCGATGACTTCAAAAAATATAATTTCTCCAATAAAAAAGATTACGTAGTCGCTACGTATCAAAACTATTTTCCAAAAAGCGACGCTTTAACGAGAGAGGGCATGCCTCTCACTCAGACCATGAAGCTTATCGGCGTCGAGTATGGAGCAAACGTCTCAGAAAACTTTATCGCTTACTTTGAAAGCGCTGGAGCCATGGGTGGACAAAGCACGGGATACATGGAAGTTCTTGGTGGCATGGGGTATACGACATACGTCACAAGCAACAGTAAAGTTCAGACAAAAATATCTTTGGGAGCCGCCGGTGGCGGGGAAGTGGATACGGGAGGAGGAAGCATCGGCAAAGCCTCTTTAAACTTTGACTTAAATCCCGTAAAAAATCTAAATATTGGACTCGGCATCGGATATTTTCATGCGATTGAGGGTGGTTTTGACGCGACGTTCACTAAAATAAACTTAGGAGTAAACACGGATTTTCTCTCAATAAGCGACTCTAAAAGCAATGTCTTATTTGACTCGATTTCAACTCAGAAATTCAATATAAGATTTTCAAACCAAACGTATCTATACTCTGATTCCTTAAGCGCAAACGCGCAAAACGCCAGCGACGTTCAATTGTTGGGAATGAAAATAGATTGGTTCATGACGGAGGGCGCGTACGTGAGTGGCCAAGCGTTTGGAGCCTATAAAGGCGGGGCTGGCGGTTACGCCGCTGGCTTGTTTGGAGTTGGTTACATTCAACCCATCGCTTACAACTTTTCAGCCGTCGCGGAAGTCGCGTTTGGAGCCGGCGGTGGAGGAAGCGTTCAATCGGGTGGAGGAAACGTCTTTGAACCCATGCTCGGAGCCATGTACGATATGACAAAAAACATGTCCATCGAAATCATGTGTGGCAAAGTGATCGCCATAAACGGAGAGCTAAACGCAAACGCGATAGATTTTAGTTTCGCGTATAAATTTAATAAACTTATCATAAAGTAAAAATACTAAGGTGTAAAAAATGATACTAAGCATAGAAAGTTCATGTGACGATAGCGCCATCTCGATAACGGAGATAGAGACGAAGAAGTTGCTCTTTCACAAAAAAATATCCCAAGAGATGGAACATAGCGTTTACGGCGGCGTCGTTCCCGAACTAGCGGCGAGACTTCACGCCGAAGCTTTGCCTAAGATTTTAGAGCAAGCCGAGCCTTATTTTAAATTCCTCAAAGCCGTCGCCGTGACGTCAACGCCTGGTCTCGCCGTTACTCTCATAGAAGGAGTTACGATGGCAAAAGCCATAGCCGTGGCGCTGAACGTACCCATCATTGGAGTCAATCATCTCGTAGGACACGTTTACTCGCTTTTCATTGAAAAAGAGGCTGTTTTTCCTTTGAGCGTTTTGTTGGTTTCTGGCGGGCACACTCAGGTTATGGAAGTAAAGAGCTTAACGGACATAAAAACGGTGGCAAAAAGCATGGACGACAGTTTTGGCGAGAGTTTTGACAAGGTGGCTAAAATGATGGGGCTTGGCTATCCCGGTGGTCCAGTCATACAAGAGTTGGCAAAAAATGGCGATAGAAAAAAACACAACTTTACCATTCCTCTCGCTCAATCTAAGCTTTTCGCATTCTCTTACTCAGGACTTAAAAACGCCGTAAGGCTTGCTGTCTTGGAAGAGAATGAGAAAGAGAAGCCTGATTACAAGGACATTGCGGCGTCGTTTGAACATATCGCCACGCGTCATTTAACCCATAAATTGAAAAAATACTTCCAGAACGTTCCACCAAAAACATTCGCCATCGTTGGAGGAGCAAGCGCGAACCTGTATTTGCGTTCACAGATAGAGGAACTTCTCAAACCATACAAAGCCGACTTGCTTCTTAGTCAATTGCAATACTGTTCCGACAACGCGGCGATGATTGGACGAGTGGCCGTTGAGATGTATAAAAAAGAGATGTTTAGTAGTTTAGAAGATTTAGACGTAGCCCCAAGAAGTAACATTTAAAACGACGCTAATTCTTAATAAAAGCTTATGTGAAAACATTTATTTTCTAAATAAGACAATTATTATCCGATTTGAAATATACTTCTCTCAACAAAACGTGAAAGCGTTAAAATTAACTTAAGGAGCCAAAATGGCAACTACAAAATTTAAAGGTACAGACGTAGAATTATTAGGAACAGAGATTAACGTTGGAGACAAAGCGCCAGCGGTTACTGTTGTAAACTCAGATGGTTTAGGTGACGTTGTTGTTGGTGGAGCTACTGGTACAAAACAACTTATTATCGTTGTTCCTTCATTAGACACAGGCGTTTGCGCTACTGAAACTCGTAACTTCAACGCTAGAGCGGCTGAATTGGACGGAGTGACTACTACTATCGTTTCTCTTGACTTGCCATTTGCAGCGGGACGTTTTTGTTCAGCTGAAGGAATTGACAAATTAACTGTTACTTCTGACTTCAGAAACAAAGATTTCGCTAACGCTTACGGAGTATTACTTGGTGGTTCCGTTCTTGCGGGTGTTACTTGTAGAGCAATCTTCGCCGTTGACGCTGATGGTATTGTAACTTACAAACAAATCGTTCCAGAAATCACTGAAGAACCAGATTACGACGCAGCAATCGCCGCAGTTAAATAATTTTTTACTTTTCTTAGTTATTCTCCCTCCTATTATTTAGAGCTTAGGCTCTAAATATCTTCCAAACAACTTTTAAAAATCTTTAAGTTTATAAGCCGTTTTATTAGATATAATTTTGTATATTAACATACGGAGAACTATATGAAAAAGCTTTTAAGCGCGGTTGCGTGTACACTTCTGTTTGCTTCTGGAGCAAACGCTGATTTTTTAAGACTTGAAGCTGGCGCTGGCGCATGGCAACAAACACCGACGGGTGGACTAACCGCTAATACGGGTTCATTCACTGGTAAAGACGTTTCAACGGAAAAAGAGCAGACAAACGCTTACGCTTGGGTTATGTTCAAACATTTTATTCCAATTATTCCAAATCTAAGAGTTGAGTACGCAACTGTAAAAAGCGATGGCGTCGCAACAGGTTCATTTGCGAATTTTACAGCGACAAGCACTCCAAGCGCATTGGAAATCAAGCAGTATGACTTAATTCCTTATTACAATCTTTTAGACAATACCGCTTGGCTTACTTTGGACGTTGGTATAGATATAAAAATGATAGACATGTCGTATACAGCGGATAACGTAACGTTAACAGTACCTACGGCTACGGCGTCAACGTCATATAGCGATTCAAAAATGATTCCCATTCCTATGGCGTATGCGAGAACAAGATTTCAAATTCCTATGACGGGATTAGGATTTGAGGCCGATGGGAAGTATATCTCATACAGCGACACCACCGTTTATGACGCAAGAGCCAAAATCGACTACACGTTTAACATCACTCCAATTATTCAACCTGGCATTGAAATAGGATACAGAGTTCAAAAATTTGAGAGCAATGATTTGGATAACGTAAATTTAAATATAGAATTTAAAGGCGTTTACGCTGGCTTAATGGTGCGTTTTTAATATTTACTTCTTTATGAGTGGCGAATCGCCACCCATATATCTCTCGTCTAAAACAACTATCTCACACTCCAGCCAAATGTCAAACTTTTCAAAAACTCTTTTTTGAGCCTCTTGTATCAACAAAATGGCGTCGTCAAAATTTCCATGACTATGATTTACCAAAAAATTAGAATGAACTGTGCTAAACTCCATGTCCCCTACTCTTTTTCCCTTTAATCCAACGGCTTCTATAAGACGACCGGCGTAATCTCCATCGGGATTTTTAAAACAGCTTCCGGCGCTAGGCGTTGATGGCTGATTCGATCGCATTTTCTTAAACATCGCCACTTTTGCTACGTCAAATCCATACTCAACATTGAAAGTGGCTTCTAAGATAGGCTCTCTAATATCTGTAAATCTATACTCAAAATTTATACTCTTTTTCTCTTTGAGACCCGTTGGAGTTTTGACGTTTACTAAATGATTGAAAATTTCATACTCTTTTAGTCCGGCGTTCATATAGACTAAGCCGCCAAGTTTTCCAGGAAGATGCGAAACAAATTCAAAATTCGTTATGTTGTGTTTTTTACAAAATGAAGCGATTTTCCCAGATGGCGTCGCGCCTCCTATTTTTAAAACGCCCTCTTCTATTTTCATGTAATCATATTGTTTGCCGAGCGTCATAAGCGGTGGTGGTCGCGTTCCAACTAAAGTATTGTTGCATGAACCTATGAGATAAAAATCGTTTAGTTTTGAAAAATCGTTTTCAAGATGAGAGACCTCAAAACTATCGCCGATTTTAAAAGAGGAATAGTTTTGAAAATTTATGAGTTTTTTTTTCATCACTCAACAAAAGATGGCATGAGATTAAAAACGTATATGGCAAAATCCGTCATTTCATTGAGCATCCATGGCATAGTCAAAACCATAACTATCACCACTCCAACAATCTTTGGTATAAAAGAGAGCGTCATCTCGTTTATCTGTGTGGTGGCTTGAAATATACTAACGGCGAGACCTAAAAACATACCGGTTAAAAGCCCAGGAAGCGCGAGCAAAAGCGCTATTTTAAAAGTCTCTACGCCAAGCGCCACTAGTTTTGCTTCCATCTATGAATTCCTTAACTCTTTGTATTGCGTTGGAATCGTGTAATCTTTTATTTTTACAAGAGTATCGTAAAAACCATGCTTATATCCGATTTCAAACAGTTTATCGATCGCTTCGTATTGCAATTCGCTTAGAGTTATGGAGTCGTCGTTTGCATAGAGTTCGAGATATTTTTCCAGCGTTGGAGCGTCTATGCGAACCAATTCTCGCTCAATCAACATTTTACTAAGCCTCTCTTTGTGATCTCGAGCGACTTGAACCGCTTTTGTCAACGTCGCTTCATACTCGATGGCGCGGTTAAGAGGAAGTGAACGACGAATCGCCATTCCTCCAAGAGGAAGAGGAAGTTTGTCTCCAGCCAACTCTTGCCATATATCCCAAATTTCTCGCTCCACTTCGAGTTTATCGTCGTACGTTAGAATGCTTTCATGTATTAAAACTCCTGCGTCCACAACGCCGTCCAAAACGGCCCGCTCTATCTCCAAAAAGTTCATGTAAGTCACGCGAGCGTCTGGATAGGCTATTCGAAAAAGCATTGCGTTGGTCGTCTCTTTTCCACTCAAAGCCACTTTAAAATTTCTCTTGAGTCTAACGCCTTTTAGTTTGATGACTTTAGGCCCATACCCCTCTCCAAAACTTACGGCGGTGCGAAGCGGCGCGTACTCATCTTTGATGTGAGGGTACAAAGCGAAACTGATGGCGACTATGTCATACACTCCATTAAGAGCGTCTTCATTGAGGGTCTGAATGTCTTTTGCGACGTTATCAAACTTCACTCCTCTCATGTCAATCCAACCAAATTTAATGGCGTAGTACATAAATATATCGTCGGCGTCTGGCGAGTGTGCGATTACTGTTTTTTTCATAAAATTATTTTAACTAAAATTTGATAAAACTTTCATTCAAGATTCTCAAGGAGGAGCAATATATTATTAATCATAAAGTATAATTCCCAACAAAGATAAACTTTATAAATAAAATATGACAATTT
Source organism: uncultured Sulfurimonas sp. (assembly GCA_937914675.1). GTDB lineage: Bacteria > Campylobacterota > Campylobacteria > Campylobacterales > Sulfurimonadaceae > Sulfurimonas. The sequence continues at coordinate 7,158 of CALDOC010000288.1, read as the reverse complement.
GCTATATTTTTGTTTAAATGTTTAAAATTTATATATAATTAGTCGAAATTTAATATAAGCGAGCCCAAGATGGATGCAAACAAACAAAAATCATTAGACCTAGCTATGAAGCAGATAGACAAAGCGTTTGGTAAAGGCGCTTTGATGCGACTGGGTGATAAAAACATCGAACCTATACAAGCCATAAGCACTGGATCTCTTGGGCTTGACTTGGCGCTTGGCATTGGTGGAGTTCCACAAGGAAGAGTCGTTGAAATTTATGGACCTGAAAGTTCTGGTAAAACGACTTTGGCGCTTCAAATCACTGCAGAGTGTCAAAAGGCGGGTGGCGTTTGCGCTTTTATAGACGCCGAACATGCGCTTGACGTGCTTTACGCCAAAAATCTTGGCGTCGACGTAGACAATCTTTTAGTTTCTCAGCCCGATTATGGCGAACAAGCTCTAGACATTGTTGAAACCATTGCAAGAAGTGGCGCCGTAGATTTAATCGTCATAGATTCCGTTGCGGCGTTAACTCCAAAGTCAGAGATAGAGGGAGAAATGTCCGACCAAAACGTTGGAGTTCAAGCTCGTCTCATGAGCAAGGCGCTTCGTAAACTTACAGGCGTTTTACACAAAATGAACTGTACGGTTATATTTATCAATCAAATACGTATGAAAATTGGTATGATGGGCTATGGTTCTCCTGAAACGACAACGGGGGGCAACGCGTTAAAATTTTACGCGTCAGTGCGTATTGACGTGCGTCGCATAGCGTCTTTAAAGCAAGGTGAAAGCGTAATTGGTAACAGAGTGAAGGCTAAAGTTATTAAAAATAAAGTGGCTCCTCCATTTCGTCAGGCAGAATTTGATATAATGTTTGGAGAAGGAATCTCTAAAGAGGGTGAACTTGTTGACTATGGCGTAAAGCTAGACATTATCGACAAAGCTGGCGCGTGGTTCTCATATGAAGAGACAAAACTCGGGCAAGGACGTGAAAACGTCAAAGCAAAATTCAAAGAAGAACCGCTACTAGCTAAAGAGATAGAAGATAAGATAAAAACGGCAATGGGAATGAGTGATGTGATGGTCATGGACACTCTTGAAATAGATGACTCGGACGTATAATTTAATTTAAAGAGGAAAATCAATGTTTATAGATAGTGTAAATGCAATTGAAGTAATGGATTCTCGCGGTAACCCGACGGTTAAAGCGACGGTAGAATTAAGTGATGGAACTATACAAAGCGCTATCGTGCCATCAGGCGCGAGCACTGGTAGACGCGAAGCCTTAGAGCTTCGTGACGCTGATGAAAGATACATGGGCAAAGGCGTCTTAAAAGCCGTTTCTCATGTAAACAATGAAATATCAGACGCTCTTGTTGGTCAGTCTCCTTTTAATCAAGCTGTAATCGACTCTATCATGAAAGAACTTGATGGAACTGAAAACTATGGACGATTAGGAGCGAACGCGGTTCTTGGCGTTTCCATGGCTGTGGCTCGCGCGGCTGCAAAGTCTTTAGATATGCCGCTTTATCGTTATCTTGGTGGAGCAAACGCCATGGTTATCCCAACGCCTATGCTCAACATCATTAATGGTGGTTCTCATGCCGACAATAGCGTTGATTTTCAAGAGTATATGATTGTTCCTATGGGCTTTGAAGATTTTGCGCAAGGCCTTCGCGCGAGTTCGGAAGTTTATCACAACCTAAAATCGATACTAAAATCTAAAGGGCATTCAACCGCTCTTGGAGACGAGGGCGGGTTTGCTCCCGATTTGAGTTCAAACGAAGAGCCTATCCAAGTTATCATGGAAGCGATTGAAAAAGCTGGTTACAAAGCTGGCGAACACTTTGGAATAGCTTTAGACGTTGCGGCTTCTGAAATTGTAACAGAGGGTGGATATAGACTAGAGTCTGAAAATCGCACTGTAAATTCCGCTGAACTGGTAGAGTATTACGTTGATTTATGCGACAAATATCCTATTGTTTCTATCGAAGACGGTCTTAACGAAGACGACTGGGATGGTTTCAAACTCATGACTGAGAAACTTGGAGATAAAATACAAATCGTTGGCGACGACCTATTCGTTACAAACGCAAGCATTTTAGCGCAAGGCATCGAAAGAGGCATAGCAAACTCCATTCTTATCAAACCAAACCAAATTGGTTCAGTAAGCGAAACCATGCAAACCGTTCGTTTAGCCCAAAGAAACGGCTACACTTGCGTCATGAGTCATCGTTCGGGAGAAAGTGAAGACGCTTTCATCGCCGACTTTGCGGTCGCGCTTAACTGTGGTCAGATTAAAACTGGTTCAACGGCGCGTGGCGAAAGAACCGCTAAATACAACCGTCTTTTAGAGATTGAAAATGAAGTTGTATATGGCGAGTATTTAGGTTCTGCAATTTTTAAATAAGTTTTATCATGAATAGTGAAGAACTTTTTGAAGATATTGACGACTCTATAAGCTTTACTCAAAAGTATTTAGGCCTATCATTAGGAAAGTTCTTAGTTATGTTTTTGCTAGTTACCATATTTGGCGTTTATCTAGGTATCCTCCTTTATGGCGTCAATTCCATAGAAGTCCTCATGGGACTTCAGGATTATGAAACTTACTTACAAAATGAAACCGTTAGATTAAAAAACGAAAACGCTGGATTACAGCGTGAATTCTTTGAGCTAAAAGAAATTTCAGCAAAATAAATGTGAGGTCATATTGATTAAACTTATACTAATTTCACTCATATGTCTCTCATCGTTAAACGCTAGAGAAAACCCTTTTTTTGACGCGGATGACAAACAAGGCGATAGAACTTCAAACGCAAAAATCATCAATAATCCTCTTAAGCAAGCGAGTATATCCTTACCTTCCACCGCAAGAGTAATAGAGGGAGTTACAATCAACTATAAGAGCCTTGATGGTTCTAAGCATACCCAAAGCATAATGCTTGACAACTCAATCGATTGGCATCTGCCAATATTTATATCCCAGAGTTATGAGAACGCGCAAAACGCCACAGAGTCTAAAAAAAGTGAAAAAGAACAAAAAAGAAACTCTTACAAACATATAGCTTCTCTGCAGTACATATCATTTTACGCAAATAAGGAAAATTTAAAAGTCGTAACGCAAGATGAGATGATTAGAAATTTTTTACTAGTCAATCCACATAGAATAGTATTTGACGTAAAAAGAGATATTGACATCAGAAGTTATTCAAAAGAGATGGCAAAAAATTCCATTTTCACAAAAATAAGAATAGGAAACCATTCAGGATATTACAGAGTGGTCATTGAACTAGATGGAAGCTACTCATACAAACTTATTAAAAGCGATAACGGCTACATATTTGAGTTAAGGTAACTTAAGACTTAAATATGCCATTAAGCAACCTATTGAAGGTTGATTCTTTTTTATCGTCTAAAATATATGCGTTATTAACTTTCTTTTCTACTTTCTTTAGTTTCTCACTCAAGTACTGAGAAGCCATTTTAATATATCTAGGTTCAAAGTTATTCATATTCAAGTATCTTCTCTATTTCATTCATGGCGTCATCATTCTTCAGTCTAAACTTTATTTCTATTCGACGCGACGCTTGTTTGTCCTCCTTGCCATCTTCTCGATACAAAGTATCAAGATACGAACGTCCACTAGCGACTAAAAGAGGCTTTATATTATTTTTTTTAGTAAAATCTAACGTCAAAAGATAGTTCATGACGGCGTAAGCCCTCTGTTGAGACAAACTAAGATTTAACAAGTAGTCTCCATCGCTATCCGTATGTCCCTCAATCACTATTCGTTCAAGCTGATTTTTTATATTCGCGTTGGAAGTTAACGCTCCCATGTAATTTATAAAAATCTTTCGGAGCTCTTGTTCTGAAGACGGCTTCAAAATAGCGCTATTTTTATCAAACAAAATATTTGATGACAATCTAAGCGAGCCGCTTTTAGCGTCTATTTCAACATTTTTGCCAAGACTCTTTTTGAGTTCGGCAATAACTTTAATTTTCACTCCCGTCAAACTTTTTATTTTTGCTTTTTGCGCTTGAAGTTTGGATATCAACGCGTCGTATTGCGTCTCTTTTTCGTCAATCGCATGAAGGAGTTTTAACAGCTCATCGTCTTGCAATTTTAGAGTATCTTCTTTTGCGGTTAAAGAGTTGGATAAAATAAGAACTTTTTCACTATAGTCGTTAATCCGAGAGGTTTGAGAATTAATGGTTTCATTTGATTCATCCAATAAATTTTGCATTATGATTATTTTATTATTAAAATCATCAACTTTCATGTTTTGAGAAAGAAGGATGTTGTTAAGATTTACTATCTCTTGCGTCTTAAGTTTAAAAGCGTCTTTTGAAATCAACAACTCCTCTTGCGTAGCGTTTAACTCCATGCTTCTAACTGCCAATAGTCGTTTTAATTTTTGAACTTCCGTATCGCGCAATAATAATAACTGCAGTGAATTTTCAAGAGAGCTCTCTTTTGAATCCAAATTTGATTTTAAGACGATTGATTTAACTACGATTGCGCCTATTAACAATATAAAAACAAATAACAATCCCGCCATGAGGTCGGCGTATGAAAGCCAAAAATTTGTTTCTTCATCTCTTTTGTTTTTTAAAAACATCTATCTATCTTTTACTTGTTTTGCTACCATTTCATGATATTTACTAATGCTTTCTTGAACTTCTTGACTTTCAAGACTTACATGCGTTGCAAAATCTGCGAGTTTAATGACTATTTGTCCTATCTCGCTATCTATTTTGTCAAAAGTTCTGTTTAGTGAATTATTCATTTGAGCGCTATGCTGTTTAGTCGTTTTTTCAAACGATTTGGTAGCTTCTGTAAATTCAATAAGCGCTCTGTCAATATGATTTTGAGCGCTCATGGCGGTATTGCCAATATTCATTTTAGACAGCGTATCGCTAAGTTCATTTGAGACTCTACTTAAATTAGTGGACACCTGAGAAAAACTACTATTCGTCTCATTCATAATTTTTTCATAACTAACTATGTGTTGCGTATTTAAAGTTTGAATAAAATCAAGACTAAACGTCTCTCTTAATCCAGCTAAAAACTTGTTCTCTTTTAAATCATACTGAGTATATTTGTAAATCAAAAGCTCTTCTTTTGACCATACTGAGTAGATGAAATTATTTTTTATACTGGAAAAGTAAGCGTTTACTTTGCTAAGACCCCTTTTTTCAAAATACGTCCAAATAAGCGAAAGTAAAATACCATATATGGAAGCGTAAAACGCGGAGCCAACGCCGCTTAAAAGCATAGATATTTCATGGTCAAGCGACTGAGTGTCCGTCACTGAAAAATTTGGCATGGAAAAGGCTATGGCTATAAAAGTACCCAAAATTCCCAGCATGGGAAAAACGGAAGAAGCGACAGACGCAAAATTGTCATTTCTCGCATCGCGATAATAATGATTTAAAAAGTTATCTACGTCTAAAATCGACTTTGTTCTACTCTCAATGGTAAGAGAATTAGTCTTTAATTTTGTATCTAAATGTTCTTTGAGTTCATCATACGACGAGCGTATTTTGCAAATTGAATAGTTGGCGTTATGCTTAATAAAAAGTAAAAATATGAAAAAGATAAAAAAGATGATGGCAACGGAATGAAAAGGCGCTTTTAACGGAATTATTTGAAAGTAGCCAAGCAGAATGAATATAAAAAATAAAAATGGGATAGCGGAAATAACTATGTAATTCGCTAAACATTTTGTATTGCCATATGTTGGTTGCATTATTTATCCTAATACTGAAATTTGTGAATTATACTCTAATTAGAGTAAAATATAAAAGCGTTCAAAAAAAAATAACAATTATATAGCGCGTCATAGTAGAAAATAATTAATCTGATATAATTTCACTTATGAATAAACTAGAAAAATATTTAAATTCTCATGAAGCGAGTGAAATTCATCCAGCGAAAATAGCTAAAATATTAAAAAAGCTTGATGTCAATACGTTTGCCCAAGCCATTAAGCTTATTCCAAAAAATATGCTTGGCGACGTAGCTCTTGCCCTTCCAGATAGATTTTTTGACGACCTTGTCGAGTTGCTCAGCGTAAAGGAACTCTCTCACGCGGTTTCAGAACTAGAGTCTGACGACCAAGTGGAATTTATGCACGGGTTGGAAGAGCTTGACCAGACGATAGCGTCTAAAGTTTTTGAGACTTTACATGACGACGATAAAAATGAAATAATAAAACTCAGAAATTATAAAGAAAATGAAGCTGGCGCTTATATGCAGTTTGAATTATTTAGCGCGCATGAAAATGAAATTGTTCACGACATCATAAAAAGGTTCGCTCAACTCAGAAAAGAGAATAAAATTGAAAATATCCAAAATCTTTTTATTACGGAAAAAGACAACAAGCTCAAATATACCGTAGGCTTAGATGATTTACTCATATTTGACTTTACCAAAAGCCTCCTAGAAAACATTCAACTAAGCGCTGACAGTTTTGAACCAATCAAAGCCAAAGATACGCAAGACATACAAGAAGTCATTCATATTTTTGAAGAGTTTGACCTTTCCGTTTTAGCTATTGTGGATATATATGGGGTGCTGATAGGAAGAATCACTTCTGATGATATGTACGATATTATTAGCGAACATGCGACTGAACAGATGTACAATCTTGCCGGTGTTGACGATGAAGCGGAGGAAGACGAAGAGATACTGCCTGCGGGCAAAAAACGAGCGACATGGCTAGGACTCAATCTTATAACGGCGATAGCCGCTTCACTTGTCATAGGACTTTTTTCCGACACGCTACAGAGCATGGTGGCGCTTGCCGTCCTGATGCCCATAGTCGCTTCCATGGGTGGAAACGCTGGAACGCAAAGTCTTACCGTCGTAGTGCGTCAGCTAGCTCTTGGAGACATATCTCATGGAGACGCAAAGCGCATTATTAAAAAAGAGGTTTTTATAGCTTTAGGAAATGGACTATTATTTGCTATAATAATAGGAATTATCGCGGGTCTTTGGTTTGGTAAAGTTATGTTGGGAGTGGTTATTGCTCTTAGCATGATTATAAACTTGTTTATGGCTGGTTTTTTTGGCGCAACCATTCCCCTATTTTTAAAAAAATTGAATATTGACCCCGCCATAGGCAGTACCGTTCTCCTAACGACGATTACAGACGTTGTAGGTTTTTTTA
>CALDOC010000287.1 GCA_937914675.1 uncultured Sulfurimonas sp. | reverse complement strand
GTTTTTTTATGGCTCTAATTATAAATGATGAATGTATAGCATGTGATGCTTGTCGCGAAGAGTGTCCAACGATAGCGATTGAGGAGGGGGACCCGATTTACTATATTGACCCTGATCGTTGTACGGAATGTGTCAACATATATGATGAACCTGCTTGTATTTCAGTTTGTCCCGTTGATTGCATAGTCCCGGATAAAGACAATGTTGAAACAATTGCTGAACTTCAATTTAAATATAAACATTTAGAGATGGAAGAGTAGCGTTATGGCTAAACGAGTTGCAGTTGTTGACATAGGTTCCAACTCGGCAAGAATGGTAATCTATGAAAAAACTTCTCGTTACGCTTTTCACCTTCTCCATGAAGAAAAAAGTAGAGTGCGGATATCTGAAAACGCTTATAAACATCAAGGTAATCTACAAGAAATTCCAATGCAAAGAGCTTTTGAAGCTCTCAAAGATTTTGTTGACATAACTAAATCTTTTCAAGTAAGCAAAATACTATGCGTAGCGACTTCCGCGCTCAGAGACGCGCCAAACAAGAAAGATTTTTTAAAAAAAGTCAAAGATAATTTAAAATTACAGATAAGAGTGATAGATGGTGAAAAAGAGGCTTATTATGGAGCGATAGCCTGCTTAAATTTACTACCAAAGCTCGAGTCGGCTCTTAGCATTGACATAGGAGGAGGATCAACGGAATTTAGTTTTATAAATTCAAAAGATATTTCCAATACCGTCTCCCTTAATATTGGAACGGTAAGACTCAAAGAGTTGTATTGCGATAATAATGATTTGTCTCATGCGATTGAATACATAGATGAGAATCTAAAATTCCTTGACGACGTAAAAATATCCACTCTCGTTGGCATTGGTGGCACGTTTAGAGCGTTGTCTAGCGCCATTATGGAAAAGAACAACTATCCTTTCAATAAACTACATGCATATCAATACGAAGCTAAAGTTTTTAAAAAGTTCATTTCAAAAATACTAGAAGCGGATGAAAGCGAATTACTCAACCTTGGAATCAAAGAGAACAGATTTGACGTTATCAAACCAGGGGCTCTTATTTTAGAAAGAGTTTTAAAAAAAATATCCGCTACTGACGTTGTAACAAGCGGTGTTGGAGTAAGAGAGGGAGTTTATCTTTGTGATCTTCTTCGTACCTCTAAGGACAAATTTCCACATAACTATAACACATCCGTTAAGCATATACTCGATTCATACGTAGACGATAAAACCTATTCAAACCAACTCAGTTTACTAAGTAAAAAAGTATTTGACCTGACCAGTGATTATTTAAATATAGAAAAAGAGTACAGATACGAGTTGTCACTAGCCGCTAAACTATACCCTTCCGGAAGCAATATTCATTTTTATTCCAAGAACAAACATACTTACTACATTATACAAAGCGCTTTAGAGTATGGTTTTACTCATAAGAGCATAACTCTTATCGCCACTCTCACAAAATACGCAAAAAGTAAACTTCCCGCATCATCTCACTTGGAAAAGTATCAAGAGTTATTACCTGACGCAAGAGTAACAAACGCCCTTAGCTTTTTACTATCTTTGAGTATTTCTCTACTAAGCCATAGACCAAGAAATATAGATTTTGATTTAACTTTTGCCGATGGAGAACTTATGGTAAAGTCGGAGAACAACTTGTACATAAGTAAAGACGCGGTAAATAAACTTGACTGTAACAAAAATTTTAAAGTTAAGTTTTAAAATCTCTGTCCCATTGTGAACTCAAAGTGAGACGTTTTGTCTCCCGCTTGACTTCCAATTGGATTTGCAAACATCAATTGGATAGGACCAACGGGGGAAAACCACTCAAGTCCTAAACCATATCCCCCACGAGCGGTTACGTTACTAAGAAGCATTGAACTAGTATCTTGCGAAATAACGCCCCAGTCAGCAAACGTCACCAATCTCATTTTTGCTTTTGGAATAAGAGGTAAACTTAGTTCTAAGGAGTTTGAAAATGTCTGAGTTCCGCCAATTCTTCTTATGCCATCTACTGCGGCCAAATCAGATACTGTAGGAGACAGAGAGTATGACTGATAACCTCTAACACTACCAATACCGCCCATATAAAACTTTTCAGCAAGTGGTATGTACCCTGTATCTATAATAGCGTATAAGCGAGCTTTGTATCTAAAAATAGCGTCAAAACCTAGATACTCTTCAAGCCCAATAAATTTTCCAAGGTTTGTTCTACTTTTAAAGAAATTTGCGTCCGCTCCAAGACCTGACTTTTCAAAACTTTGAGATAACTCAAAGCCCTCTCGTGGTAAATAAAAATCGTCAGTATTATCCCATTTGGCACTGATAGTTACAGAGCTTTTGTTATACGCCTCAAAATAAGTTTGGTCTCCATACAAAGTGGTGTCAAAAGTACTAGCAAATTCATACGAGTTACTAGCGTACCCATACCCCAAATATCCGCTGACATAGCGAGAAAACCTATGCCCAGCTCCAAAAGACACGCCGTCAGTTAGAACAGAATAGTCGTTATAATCATACGCCGAGTGGTAAATAGAAAAATTTCCACTAAAATCGCTATCGTTGAGCCTTGGATTTGAAATATTAAATGAGTAATTCTGCGTTGTTTGTGATTTTTCAGCTTTTACTCCGACGTTGATGCCTGAACCCCAAACGTTTCTATCGTTAACGCCTACGCTCATCAAAAGCCCGCCATAACTTCCATACCCACCGCCTAGTTGAATATTACCGGTTGCCGCTTCTTTTGTCTTTACGATCAAATCCATTGTGTTATTGTCTATGCGCTTTTCTTCTATGGTGTTGCTATCAAAAAAACCTAAACGACCGACGGCGTTTCTTGAATCTTTTAAATCGGTAAGAGAGTACATGTCTCCCGGACCGAGATACAATTCACGGCGGACAATCCTATCTAACGTCCTATTGTTCCCGGATATTATGACGTTTCTAATTTTGACTTTTTCACCTGGCATGATTTTAAAGACCACTTCTACAGTTTTTTTCTCTTTGTTTTTCTTTAAATCGGGAACAACTTGCACAAAAGCGTAACTTTTATCCGCAATGAGAGTTTTAATTTTTTCAGCGTCGTCACGAAATTTTTTTATATTAAAAACATCTCCTTTTACCAAGGATATAATTTTATTAATCTTGTCTTCGTCAACCACCTCTTTTACTTGATAAATGGTTACTTTACTGATACTGTAAGGATCACCCTCTTCTATTTGATAACTCATGTCCGCCGTATAGTGGTCAAAATTGACGCGAACAAATGGTTTTTCTATTTTTGCGTCCAAATAACCATTCTGCATATAAAAATCACGAATTCTTAAATTGTCGTACTCTAAATCTTTAAGACTCATTTTGCCATCGTTCTGACCCCAGAACCATCCCATGAACTCGTGTTCTTTATTCGCTATCACAGTGTCAAAATCATTGCTGTTTACACCCTCTACTCCAGAGTACTGAAGCTTTTCAATAATGATTTTTTCACCCTCGTTCACAACAAAAACAACTTTTACGCTTCCATTTTCAAGATACTCTTTTTTTATCTCAACAACGCTATCGATTTTACCGTCTTGACTTATCGCTTCTATAATTCTTTTTTTAGCGGCTTCGAGCTTTTTTTCATCGTAAAGGGTGCCTTTTTTCACTTGAACGACAGCGTCCATAACTTCCACGTCGCTCTCTTTCCAGCCTTTTAATTCCACCTTGGAGATGATGGCTTTTTCCGTAAAGTTGAACGTTAATTCACCATCTTGAAACTCGACCCATATGTCGTTAAAGTAACCTTGTTTAAAATACTTTTTAATCGCATCGTCTATCAGAGTGGAATCCACTTCATCTTCAACTTCAAAAGGCAGCATCCTAAGAGCGACAGGTTCGGAGATATGCACTAATCCCTTATACTTAATTGTTTTAATAACGTTAGCGTATATGATTGTAGTCAAGAGTAAGAAAAGCGTAGCTAAGAAAATTTTCATTAATGTTCCATATATAAAATTAGAAGTGATTTTACCCATTATGTGGTTAATGTTAAGTTACATAGTAAGTTAAATGTTCACTTTTTAGCAATTCACTTCTGAGTTAGAGTATATTCAATTGGTATTTGTAAGATAAGTTCTTCTTCGGGTTTTGGAAACTCACCAGATAAATCTTCTATTGTTTTAATCGCGGCGTTACTTAATATTTCACTCTTTGAAGATATGATTTCTACATTGCTAACTATTGCATCTATGGATAAATGAAATTTGACGACGACAGAGCCCGTAATTCCTCTTTTTCTAGCGCTCCTGGGATAATATAAATTATCAGAAAGAAGTTGTGATATTATTTGTATATTTTTATTAACGTATTTTTCTTCATTTTTCTTATTACTATCAATTTTTTCTACTGGCAATATTTCTTCTGCGAATGATTCTTTGATGATTTTTAATTCATTAGTTTGATTTTCTGAAGAAGCTTCCTCTTTTTTCTCTTCCTTTTCTGTTTCGAGTTCTTGAATTTCTTCTCCTGCAATCTCTTCTTGAACTATTTCTTCTCTTGGTTTTTCTTCAAGTTTTTGAGTTACAATGGGAATCTCTAAAGAAGGCTTGACGTTTTTTTTTACTGGCTTTTTTTTATCCGCTTTTTCCACAAATGATTGTTTTATTATTTTTTTAGGTTCCGAAATTTTTTTTACCTGTTTTAGAGGTTCTACTTGTTTTTTTACAATCTCTTTCATTTCTGGAATGCACAAACTTAACTGTAGACATACCCTTTTTTGCTCTTTTTTCTTTGCCGTTAAAATGTTTATATATTTATATGTCGAAAAAAATATCAACACGGCTAAGACATGAACAAGCACAGAAAAAAAGAAAGACGGCGCATGTCGTTTAATCATATGCGTTCAACTATTATATTGCGCGTTTAAACTCTGGATAAGCTTCAACTCCACACTCGTTAACATCCATTCCTTCAACTTGCACGTCATCTCCAGCGCGAAATTTTACAATTTTGTTTATTAGATACAATATAAAATAAGAGCTAGTAAAGGCAATTATGGCCACAACAAAAACACCCTTGAGCTGATCAATAAATGAAATTTTATCTACAAATAGACCAACGGCTAAAGTTCCCCAAATACCATTTACAAGATGCACGGATAAGGCGCCCACAGGATCGTCAAGATGAAGTTTATCAAAAATAGGAATCGCAAAAACGACTAACGCTCCCGCAATTGCGCCAATTAAAATCGGAGTATACATGTCATAAAGATCTGGTCCAGCGGTAATCGCCACAAGACCGCCCAACGCGCCGTTTAAAATCATCGTTATGTCAAACAATTTATATCTCATGTACATAATGATTCCCGAGATTAAAGCGCCGGCCAATCCCGCTGTATTAGTGTTCATGATAGTTTTAGCCACTGCGTTGGCATTTTCAACGCTAGAAATTGAACCCACGCTTCCACCGTTAAAACCAAACCAACCAATCCAAAGTAAAAACGCGCCTAGAACGACCAAAGGGATGTTCGAGGCCGGAATAACGCGAATCGCTCCATTTGAGAGATAACGACCCTTACGTGAACCAATGATAAGTATGGCGGCGAGCAAAGCCCAACCACCAGTCGAGTGAATTACCGTGGAACCCGCCAGATCATACATTTTCAAATCTATGAAAGTACCAGCTATAATATCGGCTCCCCAGCTAATGTTTACAACCAATGGATAGATGAATCCACCCATAAAAATCGCAAAAATCGCTAAAGGAATTATACGAACTCTTTCACTCACTCCGCCACTCATAATATTGATGGTTTTTCCAACAAACGCCATTTGAAACAAAAACGCGGCCCATTGACTCATGCCGTTATTTGACAAAGAACCAAAAGCAAATTTGTAGCCTATGAGTAAAAACGCCAACGAGGCGACTACGTAAATCATTGTGTTTATCGTTAGCACGGAAGTCACGTTTTTTGTGCGAACCAAGCCTGCTTCGAGCATGGCGAAACCTGGTACCATAAAAATAATAAGCACCATTGAAAATAGAGCAAAAAAAGTATCAATAACGTATTTAAAATCAGCTTCTAGCATTGAGCGTAACCTTTATGTAAATATAAAGATACATGCTAACAAAAAAAGATTATTTTATAGATTAAAGATATGTTAAATGTGAGGATTTACATAGCAAAGAGCTATGTAAATGTGAAGATTTGAAACTATATAGCTTCTGTGTCAGTCTCACCAGTACGAATTCTGATGATTTTTTCTATGTCACTGACGAATATTTTGCCATCGCCAATTTTTCCCGTACGAGCCGCTTCAACAATCGCCGACGTTACCGCTTCGACGTCTTTATCGTCAACAATCATTTCCATCTTAATTTTAGGTAAAAAATCAACAACGTACTCCGCGCCACGATAGAGTTCACTATGGCCTTTTTGACGGCCATAACCTTTAACTTCACTAACAGTCATACCTTCTATACCTATTTCAGCTAACGCGTCTTTTACGTCTTCCAATTTAAAAGGCTTTATAATCGCTTCTACTTTTTTCATGTTTAACTCCAGATAATTGTAAGAGAGTCTTCACTCTCTTTTAGTTTTAAAATTGTAACCATATTTATGGTTTAAATCAACTCTTAAAGATTAATAACTTTTTCACCGTGTACAGTTTCATCAAGACCTATTTCCTCTGTCTCTTCATCAACTCTACCGCCACCAGTTAACGCTGAAGCTATGTAATAGACCACAACGGTTCCAACCAAGGTAAATAATCCAACTACTAAGATTGACTCAAGTTGAACCATCACTTGTCCCATTCTATCACCAGTTGCTTTAAGTGGACCGTCCCATAGAAGATCTTGATCGTTTACAGCTAAGAAACCAGTTGCCAACGCGCCCCAGAGACCAGCTAAAAAGTGAATTCCAAAGGCGTCTAAAGAATCATCGTATGCAAGTTTTTTCTTCAATACGTCTACTCCAAAGAAAGCGATGGCCGAACCAAGAACTCCAACAATAAACGCGCCGCTAACGTCAACAAAACCCGCTGCTGGAGTAATTGCGACTAGACCTGCAACCAAACCTGAAACGCCACCAAGCAATGTCGCTTTTTTATACACTACGTATTCTATAAGTACCCAAGTTATCGCTGCCGCCGCTGGAGCTAAAGCCGTTGTAAGATAAGCCAATCCCGCTACCGAGTTTGCGCCAAACGCCGATCCACCATTGAATCCAAACCAACCAAACCATAGTAAAGCGCCACCAAGAGCGGTCAACATAACACTCATAGGTTTCATAGCCACTTTTGCAAAACCTTTTCTTTTGCCAACTAATACCGCAAGAACTAAACCGGCGAGACCACCGTTCATATGAACAACCGTACCACCAGCGAAGTCAAGAGCTCCAGCGTCAAACAATAGCGCTCCATCTCCACCCCATACCATGTGAGTAACAGGAGCGTAAACGACAATCGTCCATATAGCTACAAATACTAACCATGTAGAGAATTTAATACGTTCTATAACGGAACCACTAGCGATTGCTACCGTAATAGCTGCGAAAGTACCTTGAAAAACTACAAAAACATAAGTAGGATAGGTTCCACTTAAATCATTCCACTTAATGCCATTAAGGAACATGTTGTCAAATCCGCCCATAAAACTTTGAAGTCCACCACCATTTCCAAAAGCTACAGAATATCCTGCGACTATCCAAGCGACAAACGCGACCATAAACGCCATAAATACCATAGCGTACGTATTAAGTACGTTCTTGCTTCTTGTCATACCACCATAAAATAGCGCCAAACCCGCAGGAGTCATAAGTAAAACTAACGCTGCCGACATCATCATCCATGCAGTATCACCACTATCTAGCGTTGGAGTCTCTTCAGCAAGCGCTAAAGATGGAAGAAGCATTAAAGCTAAAAGTAACCATTTTTTCATTTTCATTCCTTTGTGTACTCTTTCGAGTTATTTTGATAGGAAAATTATAGCAATGAAAAAGTTGTAGTTAGTACATTTTTTGCCTATTTTTTAATCAGTTAACTATTTCAATATTATTCTACTCTTTTTACATATAGTTTAAGAGCTTTTTTGATATTATAAGTAAATTAAATTTTGACAAATACTAGGGTGTTTTTATGAGCGATTTGCTAAACAACGACAATATACAAACTATAAATATTGAAGAGTCTCTTCAAAATAGTTACCTTGATTACTCTATGAGCGTAATCGTAGGCCGTGCTTTACCTGATGTTAGAGATGGATTAAAACCAGTTCACAGACGTATACTATACGCTATGGACAAACTGAATCTTTCTTTTGGCGCAAAATATAAAAAATCAGCTCGTATAGTTGGTGACGTTATTGGTCAGTATCATCCACATGGAGACACTGCCGTTTATGACGCGCTAGTGCGCATGGCGCAAGACTTCTCCATGAGAATGGAACTTGTCGACGGTCAAGGAAACTTTGGTTCCGTAGATGGAGATAGCGCCGCGGCCATGAGATATACGGAAGCGCGCATGACCAAGTACGCGGGTGAACTTCTAAAAGATTTAGAAAAAAACACCGTAAACATGATAGACAACTACGACGGCACGACTAAAGAACCAGACGTCATGCCTACTCGCGTTCCAAACCTTCTCATCAACGGTTCCTCAGGTATCGCCGTTGGTATGGCTACGAATATTCCTCCTCATAATCCTACTGAAATAATGAATGGCCTTAGAGCGCTTCTTGCCAATCCAAATATCTCTTTAATAGAAATCATGGAACATATCAAAGCGCCGGATTTTCCAACGGGCGGTACTATCTTTGGCAAAAAAGGCATTATGGACGCTTATGAAACCGGTCGTGGTCGCATAAAAGTTCGCGCTAAAACGCATATAGAGAAAAAAGGCAATAGAGACGTCATTGTAATCGATGAACTTCCTTATCAAGTCAACAAAGCTCGCCTCATTGAAAACATTGCAAACTTGGTGAAAGAAAAAATGATTGAAGGCATCTCAGAGGTTCGTGACGAGTCGGACCGTGACGGGATGAGAGTTGTGATTGAGCTCAAACGCGACGCGATGAGTGAAATCATATTAAACAATCTTTTCAAACAAACAAGCATGCAAAATACGTTTGGCATTATCATGCTATCCATACTAAATCAAGAACCCAGAATATTTGGAATCATTGAAATTTTAAAGCACTTTATCAATCACCGTAAGACCATTATTATTCGTCGTACGATTTTTGACCTTGAAAAAGCAAAAGCCAGAGCGCATATATTAGAAGGTCTAAAAAAAGCGCTTGACATTATTGATCAAATTATAAAAGCGATAAAAGCAAGCGCGAGCATCGATGAAGCGAGAGAAAATCTTGTGTCGCAATTTGATTTTTCGCCTATTCAAGCGCAAAGCATTGTCGACATGCGTCTTGGAAGACTGACTGGACTTGAGCGTGAAAAAATTGAAAATGAACTTCGTGAACTTATGGCGTTAATCGAATACCTAGAGTCTATCTTAAAAAGCGAAGACGTTCTTAAAGGCATCATTCAAGACGAGTTTGATGAAGTCGCTGCTATCTATACGGATGAAAGACGAACGGAAATTGAAGACGATTATGACGACATAGACATTGAAGACTTAATTCCAAATGAGCCAATGGTTGTTACAATAACACACAGAGGTTACATAAAACGCGTTCCTTTAGTTAATTATGAAAAACAAAAACGCGGTGGCAAAGGTAAAACAGCCGTTACCACGTATGAAGACGACTTTATAGAGAGTTTCTTTACATGCAACACGCATGACACACTCCTTTTTGTAACCGACCGTGGTCAACTGCACTGGTTAAAAGTTTATCGCATTCCTGAAGGAAGTAGAATCGCTAAAGGCAAAGCGGTCGTAAATCTTGTCAATTTAGTGGCTGACGAGCAGATAAAAGCAATCATACCAACAACTGACTTTAGTGAAAAGAAAGGTTTAGTTCTATTCACGAAAAATGGCGTCGTTAAACGTACAAATTTAAGTGAATTTTCAAACATTAGAAGCAATGGAGTAAGAGCGATTGTTTTGGATGAAGACGATGAGCTAATCACTGCAAAAATAGCGGACGAAAGCGTTCGCTATCTATTTATAGTTACAAAACTCGCGCAGTGCATTAAATTTGAGATTGAAAAAACTCGCGAACAGGGTCGAAGCACTCGTGGAGTTAGAGGCATTAAGTTTAAGATTGAAGAAGACGTAGTCGTGGATGCGAACATCATAGCCAACGATGAACAAGAGATTCTGATCGTAGCGGAAAAAGGGATAGGAAAACGAACTTCCGCTGGAGAGTATAGACTGACTAACCGTGGTGGTTCTGGCGTTATCGCTATGAAAATGACCGCTAAAACTGGTAAAAACATTGTTGGCTGTCTTATGGTCGATGAAGAAATGGATATGATGGCTCTTACAAAAGCGGGAAAAATGATACGAGTGGATATGCAAACCATCTCAAAATCTAGTAGAAACACATCTGGTGTTTACATTGTGAAAGGTGATGAAGTATCGAGCATATCAAGATGTCCCAAAGAAGAAGACGTTGAAGATGACAATGAGGAATAAAGTATACCGATAACTTTGGAATGCTAATTGCTTTAAATTATATAATTAAATATTAGGATTATAAATGAAATACTCATTAATGTTAATAGCGTTGATCAACATTACTTCTTATGCGGAAAACGTTGTACCAGCTACGGATGTTGCCGTAGCTTATCCTACCATGAACTCTTTGCAGACCATTGAAAACATTTTGGAAAGAGATGTAAATTTACGAATTAGCGTTGTTGGACAAGGTGTAGCTCCTATAAATACCGCTTCACCCGCGCAAGCCTACGCGCTTGCCAAACGCGCCGCTGTCGCGGACTCATATAGACTCATCGCTGAAAAGGTAAGCGGCGTCCATGTCGAGGGTGATGATCTAATAAAAAACATGATGGTGCAGCGTTCAACCGTTCGCACAGCTGTACAAGCCATGATAAAAAACGCCAACATTGTTGAAACAACTTTTAAAGATGGTTTATGCGAAGTAGAAATGGAAATCATCCTTTCCCACTCAAACTTTTCTCGCTAATATTCTTTAGTTCACTTGTCTTAAACGCAAGTGAGTTTCTTATCTCTTATAGATATGTCGTAAAAAATTCTCTCCTCTACAATGAAACTCTGCAAATTTCAAAAGCTATGACAAAATGTTCTGGAAACGCCTACGATGGCATTATACTTGAATCGGATGGAAAAAAAGATCTGCAACGCGTTATTGCAAACAATAGTGAAAGGTTTATAGAGTACGTACATCTCCTTGGTCTTCATGTAAACTACAAAGATGAGACGATAAACTATCAAAATAGTTCCACAACAATTTTAACACTTAAAACAACTTGCTTCAAAGTCGACTTTAATGATAATTTTGCTAAAATCTCACCTTTAAAATAGGGCTCAAATAGGACTTTTTTGTGAAAATTGCCATAGTTGAAGATGATATTAACATGCGAAAATCTTTAGAAATCGCTATGAGTGATTATAAAGAGTTTGAAGTTAAAACTTTTAAGAACGCCAAAGACGCTCTTAAAAACCTCGATGACAGCTTTGATTTGATAATTACAGACATAAATATGCCAGGAATGGATGGAATAGAGTTTGTTAAAGAGTTAAATGGTCGTTTTGAAGTGATAATTATGACGGGAAACGCGACTCTTGGAAGAGCCATTGAGTCGATCCATCTTGGCGTTAAAGATTTTTTACTCAAACCTTTTGACGTTGACACTTTGGTTGAAGCCATTAAGCGTGAAGATAAAATACAAAAAACTAAAAAAAGCGTCGTACCCACAAAATCGAATGAGAGTGATTTTCTAGGAACCTCTCAAGCGCTTGAAAAAGTCTTGAAGATTGCGGACAAAGCGTCTAAAACTGACGCAAGCATACTTCTTTTAGGGCAAAGTGGCGTAGGAAAAGAAGTTTTTGCTTCTTATATTCATAAAAATTCACCTAGAGCTAACAAGCCTTTTGTGGCAATTAACATGGCCGCGATTCCTGAAAATCTTGTAGAGAGCGAACTCTTTGGATTTGAAAAAGGCGCGTTCACCGACGCGAGCGAAGCAAAAGCTGGACAATTTGAACTAGCACAAGGCGGCACGCTATTTTTAGATGAAATAGGAGAGATGCCTTATGGAGTTCAAGCTAAACTGTTAAGAGCGTTACAAGAAAAAGAGGTCCGCCGTTTAGGCTCGCCTAAACTTATCAAGATAGACATTAGAATAATTTCAGCGACAAACGCCAACCTTCAAGAAAAAATAAAAAATGGCGAGTTTAGAGAAGATTTGTACTATAGGCTCAATACGATTCCTTTGCACATTCCACCTCTTAAAGAGCGTAAAGATGAGATATTGCAAATTGCAGACGCCATGGTGGAGCAAAATTGCAAAAAATATGGGTTTGATTTAAAACTATTTTCCAAGGACGCAAAAGAGCAACTTTTGTCATATAATTGGCCAGGGAACATTCGCGAGTTGATTTCAGTGGTTGAGAGAGCGGTAATTTTAAGTGAAACCCAAGAGATACAAAAAGACGAACTTTTTTTAAACAACAAGATATGAGGATATAAAGATGAGTAGTAAAAGATATAACGTAGCGGTAGTCGGAGCGAATGGCGCAGTTGGTGAAGAAATATTAAGCGTTCTTTCTGAAATAGATTTTCCATTAAACAAGTTAGTGCCATTAGCGAGCGCTAGAAGTCTTGGAAAAACGATAAGTTTTAATGGAAAAGAGCTTAATATTATTGAATTGACAAGCGACATATTTGAGAAAGAAGAAATTGATATAGCTCTTTTTAGCGCTGGAGGAAGCGTTAGCGCCGAGTTTGCGCCTTACGCCGTTAAAGCTGGAGCGGTTGTCATTGACAATACTTCTCACTATAGAATGGATAAAAACGTTCCTCTCGTGGTTCCAGAAGTAAATCCTGAGGATATAGCTAAATGGAAAGAGACTGGAATCATCGCCAATCCCAACTGTTCAACTATTCAAATGGTACAAACTTTAAAGCCTCTTGACGATGTTTATGGCTTAACTCGCGTTGACGTAAGTACTTACCAAGCGACAAGCGGCGCTGGAAAAACAGCTATGGAAGAGTTGGTCACTCAAATGCAAGCGTTTTTCGCATTTAATCTTGATGAAGCCGAACACAAATCGTTCAAACACCAAATTGCCCTAAACGTCATCCCTCAAATAGATGTTTTTGAAGCGAATGGATACACTAAAGAAGAGATGAAGATGGTTAATGAAACCAGTAAAATCATGCACAAAAACATTCCTCTTAGCGCGACTTGCGTACGCGTTCCAACTCTTCGCGGCCATGCTGAAGCGCTTACTCTCACTTTTGGTTGTGAAGTAGACGCAAAAGAAGCGAGAGAAATTTTAAGAAAAGCTCCAAATTTAGTAATACTTGACAAACCGGAAGAAGCCCTTTACCCAATGCCAGCTACATGCGTCGACATGAATGAAACTTTCGTTGGTAGAATAAGAAACGACAACTTTTCAAAAAACATGCTTCATATGTTTATTGTCGCTGACAACCTAAGAGTTGGCGCGGCGACTAACGCTGTAAGAATCGCTCAAAAATGGGTAGAAATGGAAGGTGACAAGTAAATGTTGGAAAAAATATTTGAAAATACGCTCTGGAACTCTAGATTTGTTATAGTTCTAGCCGTCATCTTTGGAGTGTTTGGAGCGATTGTTCTTTTTGTTGTCGCAAGCTTTGATATTTATGAAACGATAAAATACACCATATCTACTTACGCGTCGCATGAACACCCAGCCACGTTCCATGAAGACATCGTTGGAGGAATCATAGGGGCGGTTGATTTGTACCTTATTGGCGTCGTTATGATAATATTTTCTTTTGGCATATATGAGCTTTTTATTTCAGAAATTGACGCGGCTAAAGATAAAGAGGGAAAAGAGAACCAACTACTTGCCATACATTCACTAGACCAACTTAAAGATAAAATCTCTAAAGTTATCGTCATGGTGCTTGTGGTTGGATTTTTTCAAAAAGTTGGACACACCGAGTATCATGGCGCTTTAGAACTCTTTTATTTGGCGCTTTCGATTACGGCCGTGTCTGTTGGTTTATTTTTTCTCGGTAAAGTCGGAAAACATTAGTCAAATTTTATAAAAATTACACTTAGGAATAAAAATGGGAAAAATATTTGTAGACGCATGCTTTGGAAAAGAGACTCCTTACACTCCGGTTTGGATGATGAGACAAGCGGGACGTTACTTGCCAGAATACATGGCGGTTCGAGCAAAAGCTGGAAACTTTTTAAATCTATGCCATAATCCAGCTCAGGCTTGTGAAGTGACGCTTCAACCTGTCGACATAGTTGGGGTTGACGCCGCCATACTTTTTAGCGACATTCTTGTCATTCCCGATGAGATGGGAATGGATTTATCATTCATAAAGGGAGAAGGTCCGAAGTTTAGCGACCCTATCACTTGTGATGCCGACATAGATAGACTACTTGGCGGAGATGAAGCCGCAAGTAAACTTACTTATGTTTTTGATACCATCAAACTTATTAAAGAGCAGTTGTCCGAAGATAAAGCGCTTATAGGTTTTACCGGCGCGCCTTGGACTCTCGCTACCTACATGATAGAGGGACAAGGGACTAAAACATACAATGTTTGTAAAAAAATGATGTACTCAAACCCTGAACTTTTACATAAGATTCTCGCTAAAGTCACCGAAGTTGTAAAACTATACATGGAAAAACAGATACAAGCTGGAATAGACGTAGTTCAAATCTTTGACTCTTGGGCGGCTGCTATCGAAACGGAAAAATACGATGAATTTTCTTGGAAATACATGGTTGAAATCGCTGATTACTTAAAATCTAAATATCCTCACGTTCCTATCATCATGTTTCCAAAAGGCATACCCGCGTTTTTAGATAAAGTGTATGGAAATTTTGACGTATTTGGCGTTGACTGGTCAACTCCTATGGCTCTTGCGAAAGAAAAACTTGGGAGCAAATACGTTCTTCAAGGAAATATGGAACCATGCCGTCTTTACTCAAAAGAAGCGACAACCCAAGCTGTAGAAGAGATTCAAGAAGTAATGGGAGGCAAACGCCATATTTTTAATCTAGGTCATGGGATACTCCCAGACGTTCCCGTTGAAAACGCAAAACACTTTATAAGAGAATGTCATAGAGTCAGTGGAAAATAATATCATATTTGGACCTATAAACTCACGCCGTTTTGGCATGAGTCTAGGCATAGACCTCTCCCCTGCCCTCAAACAATGTAATTTCGACTGTCTCTACTGTGAACTCGCCCCAAGCGCAACCGTGACCGCTCAAAGCGATATAATCTCAGTCAAGCGAATAGTCGAAGAATTGTCCTTGCGCCTCAATGAAAAGATAGACATTATCACGCTCACGGCAAATGGTGAACCAACTTTATATCCACATTTAAATGAACTTATAGATGAAATTGATAAGATTAAACAAGACACCCAAACTTTGATACTCACCAACAGCGCGACTCTCGTTGATGCAAACGTCTTTAATTCCCTACTTAAACTTGATCAAGTGAAACTTTCGCTCGACGCCGTCAGTCATGACGTCTTTAAAAAGATAGACAGACCTGACAAAAAGATAGACATAACTAAGCTTGTTCAAACAATAATTTCATTTAGCAAACAATACAAAGGTAAATTATTTATTGAGATATTATTTGTACATGAACTTAATGACACAAAAGATGAAATCAGTAAACTAAACGGCGTTTTACTGGAAATAGAAGCGACAAGAATTGACATAGGAACAATAGACAGACCACCAGCTTATCCAGTTATGGGCGTCAGTTATAAAGAACTACATACAATATCATTGATGTTTGACAAAACATTGCCAATTCACATAGCGTCAAGAGTCCATGCAGAACCAAACAATTCATACTATAGTGAAAAAGACATTCTCAACACCTTAGATAAACGCCCATTAACAATGGACGATATAAATTTATTACTCGACGACGAGAGTAAAACTCGCCTCTATAAACTAATAAAAGAGACTAAAGTGGCTATAAAAACAACATCCAATTTAGAATTTCTAGTTCCGACAAAGAATATCGGTAGAAAACGATAGAAGTTGCCAAAAACACTTGACTTTTGACAACTCCTAAAGTATAATTTCGGCTCAACAAAACATTCCGGATTAGCTCAGCGGTAGAGTAGGTGACTGTTAATCACTTGGTCACTGGTTCGAATCCAGTATCCGGAGCCACAACAAC